>JASGDW010000160.1:0-2668 GCA_047606965.1 Microbacterium sp. | reverse complement strand
GTCCAGGAGCGCCTCCAGCTGACGCTGGAGCATCGTGAACCCCACGGCGTCCGCGGGCACGACCGCCTCGGTGTCCTCGATCAGGTCGCCGAACTCGCTGTCGCCGTCCTCGCCGAGCGGGGTGTGGAGCGAGATCGGCTCGCGGCCGTACTTCTGCACCTCGATGACCTTCTCAGGGGTCATGTCCAGCTCGCGGCTGAGCTCCTCCGGCGTGGGCTCGCGGCCCAGGTCCTGCAGCATCTGGCGCTGCACGCGGGCGAGCTTGTTGATGACCTCAACCATGTGCACCGGGATGCGGATGGTGCGGGCCTGGTCGGCCATGGCGCGCGTGATTGCCTGCCGGATCCACCACGTGGCGTAGGTCGAGAACTTGAAGCCCTTGGTGTAGTCGAACTTCTCGACCGCGCGGATCAGACCCAGGTTGCCCTCCTGGATCAGGTCGAGGAACTGCATGCCGCGGCCGGTGTAGCGCTTGGCGAGGGACACGACCAGGCGCAGGTTCGCACCGAGCAGATGGCTCTTCGCGCGCTGCCCGTCGCGGGCGACCCACTGCAGGTCGAGTCCCAGCTGCGTGGACTTCTCCGCCGCCGCCATGTGCGACAGCTTCTCCTCCGCGAACAGGCCCGCCTCGATGCGCATCGCGAGCTCGACCTCTTCGGCCGCGTTCAGCAGCGGCACCTTGCCGATCTGCTTCAGGTAGTCCTTCACCGGGTCGGCGGTGGCGCCGGTGATCTGGGTCGAGTAGACGGGGACGTCGTCCTCGTCCGCGCTGGAGATGACGATCGCGCCGGTGGGCAGCTGCTCGGAGAACGCGGGCTTGGTCGTCTCCTCCTCGTCCTCCTCCTCGTCGTCGGCCTTCTTCTGCGCCGGCTTCGCCGCGGCGTCGGCGGTCTCGGCCTCGTCCTCGGCCTCGTCGAGGACCTCGTCGAGGCTCTCCTCCTCGACCTCGCCGTCGAACTCCTCGTCCTCGGCGTCGGCCTTCTTGGCCGCGCGGGCGGGGGTCTTCTTCGACGCCGTCGGCGCGGCACCGGCCTTCTTGGCCGACGGCTTCTTCGCCGCCGTGCTCTCCGGAGCGTCGGGGATCTCTTCGTCAGCCGCCACGGCGGCGGGACGTGAACGGTCGGCGGTCTTCGTGCTCACGGTCACGGTTAGCCTTTCCCGGGGGTGGATGCCGCGATCGTCTGCGGACACTAGTAAGACCCTTGTCAAGTCCACCGCGAGCGAATCGCAGTGCCGGACAACGGGTCGGTCCTCTATTGTCGCATACGCGGGCGGACGCGAATGCGCCTCACCCGGATGGCAACGCGGCGACGCGCTGTCGCATTCCCCTCATCCGAGCGGACCGCGGGCCTCGTCCTCGCCGCCGTGCCGATTGGCGAGGAACCGCTCGAGCTCGGCGGCCAGCTCGTCGGCGCTGGGCAGGTCCGCCTCGTGCAGCAGCGGCGTCGCCTGGGTGGCGCCGGCCATGTAGGCGTCGTACCGCTCCTCCAAGCCGGTCAGCATACGGGCCAGGTCCTCGTTGCCGGCGATCTGCTCACCCACCTTCACGAGGAACTCCTCGTTCTCCTCGCGCAGCACGTCGATGACGAAGACGAGCCCGGTGGCCGCGGTGATGCCGTCCAGCGCCGCGATGGCCGCTCCCGGGTACTCGGTGTCGCCGAGGTAGTGCGGGACCAGCAGCACGAGTCCCGCGACCTCGACCCCCGCCTCCGCCAGCCGGTACTCCAGCAGGTGCCCGGCGGTGGCCGGCACCTGGGTGTGCGGCTGCCACACCGAGTGCGCCTGCGTGAGCTGGGCCCGGTTGCCGGAGACGGTCGTGCCCAGCGGCCGGGTGTGCGGGACCGGCATCCCTATCGCGTGCACCCACGTGACCGCCGAGACGCGAGCGGTGCGGACGAACTCCACGACCGAGGCCACGAACGCCTCCCACGCGAAGTCGGGCTCGTAGCCCGACAGCAGCAGGAAGGGCCGGCCGAGCGCGTCGCGGCTCAGGCTCAGCTCGAGACGCGGCGGCCGGTAGTCGCTGAGATGGTCCTTGTCGAACTCGATGATCGGGCGGCGCGCACGATAGTCCAGCAGAACGTCGTTGTCGTACCGGCGGACTAGCTCGTGGTCGGGGCCCTCCCGCACGAAGTCGATCGTCTGCGCCACCGCCGCGCCGGCGTCGGTGAAGCCCGTCAGCAGCACGACCAGGGGCAGCCCGGCCGCGACGACGGGCGCCGGCTCCGCCGGATCGAACACGGGGACGTCGAAGGGCATGTCCCCATCGTACGAGGCGCGCGGGGACGCGTATCCGTCATGAGCGCGCTGCCTAGGATGGGGGGATGCCGTATCCCGCGCTGTCCGTGGCCGCCGTCGAGTTGCGCGAGGCCGGCACCGACGCCGCCGTGCTCGTGCTGCCGCCGCCCTCGCACCCCTTCTTCGCAGACCCCGCCTTCTCCGCGCTCGGAGCGACGCTCACACGGCTCGGCTTCTCCGGCGCGCCGGGGGCGTATGTCCGCGCGGACGCCCCCGAGCTGTTCGACGGCCCGCTCGCGGTGGTCGGCTCCGGGTCGTCTCCGGACGCGGCGGCCCTGCGGGTCGCGGCGGGCGCCGGCATCCGCCAGCTCACCGGTCACACCCGGGTCGCCGTCGCCGCACCCGCCGCCGGGCCGGGCGCGGCGCTCGC
>JASGDW010000159.1:0-9934 GCA_047606965.1 Microbacterium sp. | reverse complement strand
GCCCGGCGCACGGGCCTCGTGCCGCCGCGCCGGCCCCGGCGCGCAGCATCCGTCCCCCGAGTCGGCTCCGACGGCGTTGCCACCATACGTCCCTTCGATGTCGTGCGTATCGGCCCTGCCGACCCTACGCCGCCGGATCGGCCACGCGGTTACCAGATGGTGACGCGCTCGTCCGGGTCGAGCCACAGGCCGTCGGCCTCGGTCACCCCGAACGCATCGTAGAACGCGTCGATGTTACGCACGATCTGATTGCAGCGGAACTCGTTCGGCGAGTGCGGGTCGATCGTCAGCAGCCGTAGCGTCTCGGCGTCCCGTCCCTTCTGCTGCCAGATCTGCGCCCAGCTCAGAAGCAGGCGCTGGATGCCGGTGAGCTCGTCGATCTCGGGCGCAGGCGCCCCGAGGAGCGAGAGCGCATAGGCCTTCAGCGCGATGCCAAGGCCTCCGAGGTCGCCGATGTTCTCGCCGATCGTGAGCGCGCCGTTGACATGGTGCTCGGCGCTCAGCCCCTCGGGGACGAGCCCGTCGTACTGGGCGATGAGGCTCTTGGTGCGCTCCTCGAACGCCGCCCGGTCCTCGTCGGTCCACCAGTCGCGCAACGACCCGTCGCCGTCGAAGCGGCTGCCCTGGTCATCGAAGCCGTGGCCGATCTCGTGCCCGATGACAGCGCCGATGCCGCCGTAGTTCGCGGCGGCATCCCGCTCGGCGTCGAAGAAGGGGTACTGCAGGATCGCGGCCGGGAAGACGATCTCGTTCATCAGCGGGTTGTAATACGCGTTGACCGTCTGCGGGGTCATGAGCCACTCGTCGCGGTCGATGGGCTGACCGACCTTGCCGAGCTGGCGGTCGTGCTCGTGCACATGGGCGCGACGGACGTTACCGACCAGATCTGCGGCGTCGATCTCGATCGCGCTGTAGTCCCGCCATTTCACGGGATAGCCGATCTTGGGGGTGAACGCGTCGAGCTTGGCGAGGGCGCGCTCGCGGGTCGCCGGGCTCATCCACTCCAGCTCGCCGATCGACCGCCGGTACGCCTCGATGAGGTTCGCGACGAGCGCGTCCATGGCCTCCTTGGCCGACGGCGGGAAGTGGCGCTCGACGTACACCTTGCCCACGGCCTCGCCGAGGGCGGCCTGCACGAGGCTGACCCCGCGCTTCCACCGCTCGCGGTTGACGGGCACCCCGGTGAGCTGCGTGCCGTAGAACGCGAAGTTCTCGGCCACGAAGTCGTCGGTCAGGAACGCCGCGGCGCCATGCACGACCTTGAAGCGCAGCCACGCCTTCCAGTCGTCGAGGCGCTCCTGGGTCAGCAGCGTCCCGAGCCCCTCCAGGAAGCTCGGCTGCGAGACGACGACCTCGGCCAGCGCGTCGGCGTGATCCGGCGCGACGCCCTCGCGCCACGGCTGCAGATCGACGCCGGTCAGGGCCACGACCTCGTCCCAGCCCTTCAGGTTGTAGGTGGCGACGGCGTCGCGGCTGCGCACGTTGTCCCAGTGATGGCTGGCGATGTCGGTCTCGAGCGCGACGACGCGGTCGGCCGAGGCGTCCGGCTCGGGGATGCCGGCGAGCGCCAGGATCCGCTCGATGTGGTTGCGGTAGGCGACCCGCGTCTCCTGGAACTGCTCGAGCCGGTAGTAGCTCTCGTCGGGCATCGACAGGCCGGACTGCAACAGGAAGGGCACGTAGCGCTGCGGGTCGCCCGGGTCGGGCTCGACGTAGAGGTCGATGATGCCGCCGACGCCCTCGCGCTCGAACGCGCCCACGGTGCGCAGCAACGAGGGGACCGAGTCGATCGCATCGACGCGCGCGAGCTGGTCGTGCAGCGGCCCGGCGCCGAGCTCGGCGATGCGGGCGGTGTCCATGAAGCTGGTGAACAGGTCGCCGATCTTGCGCGCCTCGGTGCCGGGCTCGGCATCCTGTGACTGCTCGACGATCTCCTGCACGTGCTTCTCGGCCTGCTCGGCCAGCTCGTGGAACGATCCCCACCGGGCCTTGTCCTCGGGGATCTCGGTACGGGCGATCCAGTTGCCGTTGACGTAACGGAACAGGTCGTCCTGCGGGCGGATGCTGTCGCTCAGCTCGTCGAGCGCGAGACCGGAGCGGGGGGAATCGGTCATGCGCTCCAGGATATGCCGCCGTCGCCGGGGCGCTCGCGTCGCCCGGCGAGGCGGTCGGTCCGGAGCAGAGGTCAGGACGTGCGACCGCCGTGGCGGGTCATAGGGTCGCAGACGCGGCGTGTCGCGGTAGGTGTCCTGTGTTTTGAGCCGGCAGAGCGCCCCCGGGCGATGCCGGAGCACGCCTCATAGGCTGGAGGGATGCCGAGCGAACAGCGCCTGAACCGGCAGATCCTGCGCCTGGCGGTGCCGGCGCTGGGCGCGCTGGTCGCCGAGCCGCTCTTCCTGCTCGCCGATGCGGCCCTGATCGGGCACCTCGGCGTGGTGCCGCTGGCGGCGCTGGGGCTCGCCTCAGCCGTGCTGCAGACGATCGTCGGGCTCATGGTCTTCCTGGCGTATTCGACGACGCCCGTCGTGGCGCGACGGTTCGGGGCGGGCGAGCCCGGCCGCGCGGTCTCGGCCGGACTCGACGGGATGTGGCTGGCCGCGGTTCTCGGGATCGTGCTGGCGGTCGCCGGCTCGGTGAGCGCCCCCTGGCTGCTGGCGGCCTTCGGCGCGGCGCCGGAGGTCGCGGCGCAGGCGCAGACCTATCTCGGCATCTCGCTGTGGGGGCTGCCGGCGATGCTCATCGTGTTCGCCGCCACCGGACTGCTGCGCGGGATGCAGGACACCGTCACCCCGCTACGGGTCGCCGTCGCGGGCTTCGCGGCAAACGCCGGGCTGAACGCGCTGTTCATCTACGGGCTGGGATGGGGCATCGCGGGGTCCGCGGTGGGCACCGTCGTCGCGCAGTGGGGCATGGTCGTGGCCTACGTGGTCGTGGTGGGACGCCTCGCGCGGCGACACGCGGCATCGCTCCGCCCGCATCTGGCGAACGTGGGCGGGAGCGCGCGGGCCGGAGGGTGGATGTTCCTCCGATCGGTCTGGCTGCAGGTCGCGCTGCTGACGACGGTCGCCGTCGCGAGCCGCATCGGCACCGCGGAGCTGGCCGGATGGCAGGTGTCCTACACGATCTTCTCCACCGCCGCGTTCGCCCTGGATGCGCTGGCGATCGCGGCGCAGGCCTTGATCGGGCACGCCCTCGGGGCAGGCGACGAGACCGCGACGCGACGCGTGCTCCGCCGCACGCTCGCCTGGGGCGGGTGGTTCGGCGTGGCGGTCGGGCTGGTGATCGGCTGCCTGTCCGGCGTGATCGGCCTGCTGTTCACGAGCGACACGGCCGTCGCGGCCCTCGCGCAGCCCGCGCTGATCGTGCTCGCGCTCGCGCAGCCGCTGTGCGGCGCGGTGTTCGTGCTCGACGGGGTGCTGATCGGCGCCGGCGACGGCCGCTACCTGGGGATCGCCGGGTTCACGACGCTCGTGCCGTTGGTTCCCGCGCTGCTGCTGGTCGTGGCCGCGGGGGTCACCGGGGCGTCGGGTCTGGCCTGGCTCGCGGTCGCGTTCTTCGGCGTGTACATGCTCGCGCGGTTCACGACGCTGGGATTGCGCGTGCGGGGCGAACGGTGGCTGGCCGTCGGGGCGTGAGCGGCTCCACCGCGCGCGGGCCTCAGGCCCAGCGGCGACACCACTCGTGCATCACGATCGCGGCCGCGGCGGCCGCGTTGATCGAACGGGTCGAGCCGTACTGGGTGATCTCGATGTGGTCGGATGCCACGGCCAGCGCCGCATCCGAGAGACCCGGCCCCTCCTGCCCGAACAGCAGCACGCACCGCTCCGGCAGCGGGGACCGCTCGACGGGGACCGCGCCGGGCAGGTTGTCGACCGCGACCACCGGCAGCCCCTCCCCGTGCGCCCACGCGGCGAAGGCGGCGACGTCCTCGTGATGCACGACGTGCTGGTACCGGTCGGTGACCATGGCGCCGCGACGGTTCCAGCGCCGACGGCCGATGATGTGCACGCTCCGGGCAAGGAAGGCGTTGGCGCTGCGCACGATCGAGCCGATGTTCAGGTCGTGCTGCCAGTTCTCGATGGCGACGTGGAAGGGATGGCGCCGGGCGTCGAGGTCGGCGACGATCGCCCCCATCGCCCAGTACCGGTAGCGGTCGACGACGTTGCGGCGGTCGCCGTGCGCGAGCAGCTCCGGGTCGTAACGCGGGTCGTCGGGCCATGCCGGGGGGCCGCCGGGCCAGGGCCCTACGCCGTGCTCGGGAGGGAGGTCGGGCTCGCGGTCCGCCTCGGGCTGGGGCTCGCTCACCGAGACAGACTAGCCGCCCCGGCATCCCGCTTTCGGTCTGGTGCCTCTTTCCTGCGATGGCCACACGAATGACCGGCGCCACCGGACGGAAGAGGCACCGAACCGCGCAGGAGGGGTTTTCGGGCCACCGAAAGACGGGTATGGTTTCGGTATGCCGAAAACTGCGGGCGGGAAGATCGGCGCGGCGCGTGCCGGCACGCGTCGGCCGTCCTGGCTGCTCGGGCCCGCGCTGGTCGCCGGCGTCGCCTACCTCGACCCCGGCAACGTCGCGAGCAACATGACCGCGGGCGCCCGGTTCGGGTACCTGCTGGTGTGGGTCGTGGTCGCCGCGAACCTCGCGGCCTGGCTCGTCCAGTACCTCTCGGCCAAGCTCGGCGTCGTCACCGGGCGGAGCCTGCCGCAGCTGCTGGGCGCACGCATGCGCAACCCGTGGGGGCGACGGGCGTACTGGCTGCAGGCCGAGATCGTGGCGATGGCCACGGACATCGCCGAGGTGATCGGCGGCGCCGTGGCGCTGAACCTGCTGTTCGCGCTGCCGCTCGTGTGGGGCGGGATGATCACCGGCGTCGTCTCGACCCTGCTGCTGGTCTATCAGTCACGCCGCGGCGCGCGCGCCTTCGAGATCGTCGTGATCGGGATGCTGCTGGTCATCGCGGTCGGCTTCTGCGCCGGCGTCTTCCTCGCGCCTCCCGAGCCCGCCGCCGCCCTGGCCGGCCTGCTGCCGCACTTCGAGGGCACCGACTCGGTGCTGCTGGCGGCATCCATCCTCGGCGCGACGATCATGCCGCACGCGATCTACGCGCACTCGGCGCTCGCGCGCGACCGCTTCCACCCCGGCATGGACGCCAGGCGATCGGGCGCCGCCGCATCCACCGTCGGGAGGGAGGCCGCGCACGGGCGCCCGTCCATCTCCTCCGTCGTGACGGATGCCGCGCGAGCCGGCGGGCCGGCGGTCCACCGGCTGCTGCGCGCCACCCGCTGGGACGTCACGATCGCGATGGCGATCGCCGGCACCGTCAACCTCGCCATGCTGCTGCTGGCCGCCGCCGCGCTTGCCGGGATCCCCGGCACCGACACGCTCGAGGGCGCGTACACCGCGCTGCGTCAGGGACTGGGCCCGGTCATCGCGACGCTGTTCGCCCTGGGCCTGCTCGCCAGCGGCCTGGCCTCCACGGCCGTCGGCGCCTACGCCGGGTCGGAGATCATGGCGGGGCTGCTGCGGCCGGGCCTCCCCCTTCTCATCCGACGGGTGGTCACGCTCGTGCCCGCGATCGTGCTGCTGGCGATCGGCGCCGACCCGACCGGGGCGCTCGTGCTCAGCCAGGTCGTGCTGAGCTTCGGCATCCCGTTCGCACTCGTGCCGCTGGTGTGGCTGACGGCTCGACGCGAGGTGCTGGGCGCCTTCCGCAACCGCCGGGCGACCACGATCGTGGCGGCCCTGGTCGCGGCGGGGCTCGTGGCGCTCAACATCGCCCTCATCGGGCTGGTCGTCGCCGGCGGGTAGCCTGGGCCGGTGCCCATCTCCGCCGTCGTCGACGACTACCTGAAGTCGATCTACCACCACACCGAGTGGCAGGACCAGCGGATCACCCCGTCGCAGCTCGCGACCGAGCTGGGGCTCGCGCCCTCGAGCGTGACGGAGATGGTGCAGAAGCTCGCGGCCGCGGGCCTGGTCAGCCACCGCCGCTACGGCCCGATCTCGTTGACGATCGAGGGCCAGCAGCGCGCGGCGGCCATCGTGCGCCGGCACCGGCTCATCGAGACCTGGCTCGTGCGCGAGTACGGCTACACCTGGGACGAGGTGCACGACGAGGCCGAGGTGCTCGAGCACGCGCTCAGCGACCGGCTGCTCGCACGCATCGACGAACGGCTCGGCCATCCGCGCTTCGACCCGCACGGCGACGCGATCCCGGCGCCGGACGGCTCGACCGAGCGGGTGCCGTTCGTGCGCCTGCGGGATGCCGTGCCCGGCCACGCCGGCCGCGTCCTGCGGGTGAACGACCGCGATCCCGATCTGCTGCGCGATCTCGACCAGCTCGGCGTCGACGTCGGCCGCGAGGTGCGGGTCGTGGACGCGGCGTCCCTCCGCATCGGCGAGCAGACGGTGCCGCTGCCGGCCGAGGCGGCCGACGCGCTGTGGCTGTCGGCGTGAGCGGGCGGCTCAGCGCCGGGCGGCCTCGAACGGCCACCGCATCCGGGTCGCGTTCTCACAGGTGACCCACAGACGCTCGCCCACCGCCTCGTCGCGCGAGGTGCGGGAGGGCGTCGCACGCCGCGGCGTGCCGTGCGCGACGTACCGCGGTCCCCACATCTCCCCTCCGACGACCGTCGGGTCCGCGAGCGCACGCACGAGCGACCACGCCCCGTGCTCCTTGGACTGCGTGATCGGCGACTGCAGGTTGTCGGCGAAGCGCCCCAGCCGGGTCGGCTCGTTCACCCCCTGGATGCCGCGGGTGCGGCCGCCGGTCGAATACCCCGGATGGGCGACCACGCTCGCGACGGGCACCCGCGCGGCGCGCAGCCGCCGATCGGCCTCCAGCCCCAGGGCGGTCGTCGCGATCTTCGACTGCACGTAGGCGCGCCAGGCCGAGTACCCCTCGACGAGCTGGAGGTCCACGGGGTCGATGCGGGCGAGCGAGACCGCCATGCTGCCGAGCCAGACCATGCGCCCCCGGGCAGCGGCGAGAGAGGTCAGCAGCGCTCCGGCGAGCGCGAAGTGCCCCAGCACGTTCGTCGCGAACACCATCTCGTTGCCGTCGCGGGTCGTCTCGCGGTGAGCGGGTGCGTGGACCACGCCGGCGTTGAGCAGGATGCCGTCGAGCCGGCCGCGCTGGCGGACCGTGGCGGCGGCGGCGCGCACCGAGCCGAGGTTGCTGGTGTCCAGCAGCAGCGTCTCGAGCCCGCCGAGGACGCGGTCGTTGTCGGCCAGCCGCGCGGTCACCGCCGCGCGCGCGACGGCCAGCCGGTTGGGGCTGCGTCCGGTCATGACGACGTGCGCCCCGGCGGCGGCCAGCTGCTCCGACGCGAAGTAGCCGAGGCCGCGATTGGCGCCGGTCACGAGGTAGGTGCGACCGCTCAGGTCGGGAAGGTGGCGCGGATTCCAGTCCGCCGCGCGAGCGCTCACGCGTCGAGCCTAGACCCGCGCCGCTCGCCCCTCGCGCGTAGGGTGGGCGCATGCGCACCCGCGAGGACATCGAGTGCTGGCTGACCGACATGGACGGCGTGCTCGTCCATGAGAACCGGCCGATCCCCGGGGCCGCGGAGCTGCTCGCGCAGTGGCGTGACACCGACACCCCGTTCCTGGTCCTGACCAACAACCCGATCTTCACCCCGAGGGATCTGAGCGCCCGGCTCGCCCGCTCGGGCCTCGACGTGCCGGAGGAGCGGATCTGGACCTCGGCGCTGGCGACGGCGCAGTTCCTCGACTCGCAGCTGCCCGGGTCGTCGGCGTTCGTCATCGGCGAGGCGGGGCTGACGACGGCTTTGCACGAGGCCGGGATCATCATGACCGAGACCCAGCCCGACTACGTGGTCGTCGGCGAGACGCGGCAGTACTCGTTCGAGGCGATCACGCAGGCGATCCGCTTCATCGACGCCGGTGCCCGCTTCATCGTCACCAACCCGGACGCGACGGGCCCCACCCCGTCCGGCATCGTGCCGGCCACCGGCTCGTTCGCCGCGATGATCACCCACGCGACCGGCAGGTCGCCGTACGTGGTGGGCAAGCCGAATCCGATGATGTTCCGCTCGGCGCTCAACCGCATCGGCGCGCATTCCGAGACCACCGGCATGATCGGCGACCGGATGGACACAGACGTGGTGGCGGGCATCGAGGCGGGCCTGCACACCGTGCTGGTGATGACCGGGATCAGCGACGTCTCGGAGATCGAGCGCTACCCGTTCCGCCCCGACGAGGTGGTCGACTCGGTCGCCGACCTCGTGAAGGCGGCCCCGGCCGCGTCGGGCCCGCCCGGGGGTCCGTGATCGGGCGGAGCGGCTACTGCGGGTCCAGGCCCAGGTCGTCGAGGTCGATCGCCGCGAGCCAGGTCAGACCCGCCGCCTCGACGGCGGCCTGCGCACCGGTCCTGCGGTCGACGACCGACGCGACCGCGACCGGTTCCGCCCCGGCCGCACGCAGCACCTCGACCGCCTTCAGCGGCGAGCCGCCGGTGGTCGAGGTGTCCTCGACCACGACGACGCGCTTGCCCGCGACATCCGCGCCCTCGATCTGACGGCCGCGGCCGTGGTCCTTCGGCTCCTTGCGCACCACGAAGGCGTCGAGCGGCCTGCCCGCGCGCACCGACTCGTGCAGCACGGCGTTGGCGATGGGGTCGGCGCCGAGCGTCAGCCCGCCGACCGCGGCGACGCCGTCGATGTCGCGGATGAGGTCGAGCACGATGCGTCCGATCGCGGGCGCGGCACGATGGTCGAGGGTGAGCTTGCGCATGTCGACGTAGTACGTGGCCCGCTTGCCGCTGGCCAGGGTGAAATCTCCGTGGAACACCGCCTCGGCCTTGATGAGGGCGATGAGCCCCTGACGGTCGGCTTCGAGCTCGGGCGTGGATGCGGCGGTCACGACGACGAGTCTACGGACGCCGGCGCGAGGCCGGAGCGGCCGCGGCCGGGCAGCGGGCGCGAGACCGGGTCGGAACGCGTCAGGACGCACGGGCGGCAGCGACCCGTCGGCGCGCCGCCCTAGGCTGATCCCATGCGCCTGGCCACCTGGAACGTCAACTCGATCCGCGCCCGGGTCGTGCGCACCGTCGACTTCTGCGCACGTGAGAGCGTCGACGTGCTCGCGATGCAGGAGATCAAGTGCACACCGGAGCAGTTCCCCTACGGGCCGTTCGAGGACGCCGGCTACCACGTCGTCGCGCACGGCCTCAACCAGTGGAACGGCGTCGCGATCGCCAGTCGGGAGCCGATCGAGGACGTCGAGCTGGCCTTCCCCGACATGCCCGGGTTCCTGAAGGGCCATGACGGTCCGGGCGCGCCGCAGGAGGCGCGTGCCATCGGCGCCACGGTCGGCGGGGTGAAGGTGTGGAGCCTGTACGTCCCCAACGGGCGCGGACTCGACGACCCGCACTACGTGTACAAGCTCGACTGGCTCTCGGCGCTGACCGAATACACCCGCGGCGCGCTGACCGCCGACCCCGACCTCGCCCTGGCCCTCATGGGCGACTTCAACATCGCCCCGACGGACGCCGACAACGGCGACCCCTCCGTGGTCGAAGGCGTCACGACCCACGTCTCCCCGCCGGAACGCGAGGCGTTCGCCGCGCTGCTGGACGCCGGGCTCGCCGATGTCGTGCGTCCGCTGGTGCCCACCGGCTACACCTACTGGGACTACAAACGGCTGCGCTTCCCACGGAACGAGGGGCTGCGCATCGACTTCGTGCTGGGCTCGCACGCGTTCGCCGACGCCGTGACGGGCGCGGCGATCCACCGCGACGAGCGCAAGGGCGAGGTGCCGAGCGACCACGTGCCCGTCGTCGTCGACCTCGATCTGTCAGGCCCGGACGACGACGACCGTCCGATGATCTTCGGCTGACGGCATCCCGCCCGCGAGCCCGTGTCCGATCGCGGGCCCGGAGGACGTCCGGGCGATCCGGACACGGACCGGCGGAAG
>JASGDW010000158.1:0-5252 GCA_047606965.1 Microbacterium sp. | reverse complement strand
TTCTTCGCCGACGGCCGCGTCATGGCGGAGATCCCCACGCCGCGCACCGGCGGCGACGATCTGCCCGCCACGATCGGGGCGCTGCGCCCCGATCTGCACGAGATCCTGGTCGCCCGGGCGGAGTCGCTGGGTGTGGAGATCCGGCTGGGCACCGAGCTGGTCTCCTACGAGAACCACGAGGGCTCGGCGACCTCGGTGCTCTCGGACGGCACGACCGAGACGTGGGACGCGATCATCATCGCGGAGGGCATCAAGTCGCCCACCCGCCCCAAGCTCGGCATCGCCGAGGACCGGGCCCCCAGCGGTCTGGGCATCTGGCGCGCGGTGACCTCGCGCCTGCCGGAGATGACCGGCGGCATCGCCTACCCTTTCGACGACAGCGGCGCCTACAAGGTCGGCTACACCCCGGTCAGCACCGAGCAGTGCTACGTCTTCGTGCTGTGCCCGCCGCAGCGGGTCGACAACGGGCTCGAGGGCTGGCAGGAGGTCAAGCGGCTGATGGCGAACTTCCACGGCTCGTTCGACTACCTGCGCGAGTCGATCGGCCCGGACACGTTCCTGAACTTCCAGGAGATCGAGTGGATCTTCGTCGAGGGGCCGTGGCATCGGGGCCGGGTCGTCGCGCTCGGCGAGGTCGTGCACGCGGTGCCGCCGCTGATCGCGCAGGGCGCCGCGCAGTGCGTCGAGGACGCGTTGCTGTTCGCCGAGCACGTGACGGCCGACGGCGACTGGGAGGCCCAGCTGGCCGAGTTCCACGCCCGCCGCATCCCCCGCGTCAAAGGGGTCGTGGAGGCCTCGCTGCAGCTCGCCGACTGGGAGCTGCATCCGGGTGCCCCGGATGCCGACCCCGGCCGTGTGATGGAACAGGCCCTCGCGGCGCTGGTGCCGGCGCCATGAGCGAGCCCGGATCGCTCTCGGTGCCCCGCCGCGTGGTGACCGGCCACAACGCCGAGGGCGTCTCGGTGGTCCTCTCCGACGGCCTCGTGCCGGTGCACCGGTTCATGCCGCAGGACGGCGTCGGCTTCTACGAGGTGTGGCAGACCGAGGGCGCGCCCGCCCCGATCGTGCCCGACGAAGGCGATCCCACCGTGGGCTCGATCCGCGTGCCCCCGCCCGTGCGCGGCACCAAGATCCGCGTCAACGAGTTCTTCCCCGGCCACGTCGGCCCGCAGGGCCGCCAGTCGCCCGTGCACCGCACCCAGTCGGTGGACTACGGGATCGTGCTGGAGGGCGAGATCGTGCTGATCCTCGACGACAGCGAGGTGACGCTGAAGGCGGGCGACATCGCGATCCAGCGGGGCACGGATCACGCCTGGGCCAACCGCACCGATCGGGTGTGCCGCGTGGCCTTCGTGCTCATCGACGGCGAGTTCACGCAGGAGCTGCTCGATGTGCTTCCCGAGGACGTCCACGCCGCCCTCATGACCCACGGCCCGCATGACGGCCCCGCCGGCGCGCACGCCGAGAACGGAGCATCCGAATGATGCATGTCGACCACGTCGGGCTCTCGGTCGCCGACCTCGACGCCCAGCGCGAGTGGTACCAGCGCGCCTTCGGCTTCGAGTCCGCCAAGCCGTTCGAGGTCGCGCCGGCGGGGCTGCGCGGGGTGTTCCTGCTCGGACCCGACGGCATCGCGATAGAGCTGCTCGAGCGGAAGGGCTCGACCCACCGCACACCGGCGACGAGCCCGCCGGACGAGCTGCTCGCCCAGGGCTGGGGGCACGTCTGCTTCCGCGTCGACGACGTCGACGCGGTCTTCGATCGGCTCGTGACCGCCGGGGCCGTCGCGGTGACCCTTCCCGGCTCGTCCCCGGAGCCGGGCGTGCGCTTCGCGTTCGTGACCGACCCGGAGGGCAACTTCATCGAGCTGCTCGACCGCGAAGGGGCGGTGACCGCGTGAGCATGTCCCACTTCCGTGCGGTTGATGTCCCACTTCCGCGCGGTATGGCCCCCACTTACCGCGCCGAACTGGGACATGGCCCGGGAGAGGATGCCGAATGAGCGAGGTGCGACTGCCGGGCCTTTCCGGAAACCTGTTCGTGGTCACCGGCGCCGCTGGCGGCCAGGGCGCCCAGGAGGCGCTGCTGCTGGCCGCAAACGGGGCGGACGTCGTCGCCGCCGATGTGCGCGACGAGGCTCCCGACCTGCTGGCCGCCGCCGCGGACCTGCCGGGCGATGTGGCCTACCGACGCCTCGACGTCGCCGACGAGGACGGCTGGCAGCGGCTCGCGGACTCCCTCGGCGGCCGCAGCGTGAAGGGCCTGGTCAACAACGCGGGCGTCACCCAGCGCACCCGCATCGGCCAGGTCGTGCGGGCCGACTGGGACCGCGTGCTCGCCATCAACGTCACCGGGGCCATGCTCGGCATCCAGGCGCTGCTCCCGCTCATGGGCGGGGGCTCCTCGATCGTGAACATCGGCTCGGCGGCCGGCGTGACCGGCCATTACACGGCGGCGTACACGACCAGCAAGTGGGCGATCCGCGGTCTCACCCACACCTGCGCGACCGAGCTCGGCCCCCGCGGCATCCGCGTCAACATCGTGCACCCCGGCTACATCCGCACCGAGATGACGGCGAGCGCGCCGGCCGCGTTCCTCGACGCCAACATCGCCGTCGCCCCGCTGCATCGCGGCGGCGAGGCGGAAGAGGTCGCGAACGTGGTCGTCTTCCTGCTCTCGGACGCGGCGTCGTACGTCACCGGCGCCGAGATCGGCGTCGACGGAGGCCAGCTCCTCTCCGGCGTCGCGACGTTCCTGTCCGACGCCGTCCGTTCCGAGACCTCCTGAGGAGATCCCATGTACATGTACTTCCCCTCCAACTACGTCTGGAGCATGTCGGTCGTCGCGACCCTCAACAACGGCGGTCTCATCGACGACGTCGACAAGGCGTCGCGGCCGGTGCTGGAGGCGTCGGAGCACGGCGACGACGTGGGCACCGAGCTGCTGTACGGCTCGTGGCAGGCCGTCGCCGACCGCGTGCTCGCCGCGGCCGAGACCGACCTGAACCGCGGCTGGACGAAGAGCGCGGCCGACAAGTACTACCGCGCCGCGCTGTACACCTCGCAGGCCGAGCGCCTGCAGTCGCCCAAGTGGGAGGGCCGCAAGGCCGCCTACCAGAAGTCCATCGACCTCCTGCTGACACACGTCCGGCTCGGCGACGTGCCGCTGACGAGCGTCGACATCCCCTACCACGGCGACGACGCGCCGGAGGGCTCGGCGCTGCCGGGCTACCTCTACCGCGCGCCCGGCGAGGGCCCCCATCCGCTCATCGTGATGTGGAACGGCCTGGACTCCACCAAGGAGATGATGTACACGTCCGGGTTCCCGCAGCAGCTGGCGGCCCGCGGCATCTCCACGCTCATGATGGACCCGCCCGGTTCCGGCGAGGCGCTGCGCATGCGCGACCTGCACGCCCGCTACGACACCGAGGTGTGGGCGGCCTCCACCCTGGACTGGGTCGAGGAGAACGCCGTCGGGCTCGGCGTGGACGTCGGTCGCATCGGCCTGGTCGGCTGGTCGCTCGGCGGCTACTACGTGCCGCGCGCCGCCGCGTTCGAGAAGCGCGTCGCGCTGGCGGTCGCGTGGGGCGCGAACTACGACTGGGCCGCCGTGCAGGAGGCGCGCCGCAACCGCGAGGGCGAGAACCCGGTGCCGCACTACTGGGACCACGTCTACTGGGTCTTCGGCGCGGCGGACGCCGACGACTTCCTGGCCAAGACGAAGGACATGCGCCTGGAGGGCGTCATGGACAAGATCACGGTGCCGTTCCTGGTCACCCACGGCGAGGGCGACCGCCAGATCCCGGTCGACTACGCCTACGACGAGTACGAGGCGGCCGTGAACTCCCCCAAGCGCGAGCTGCGCATCTTCACGCAGGAGGAGGGCGGCGCCGAGCACATCGGCCTGGACAACATGCCCTACGTGGGCGAGTTCACCGCCGGCTGGATCGCCGAGACCTTCGCCGAGCTGGCCTGAGGCCCGGCAGCCGCGGACCCGACGGGTCCGACACGCCTCGTCGGACCCCTCATAGGATGTGCATAGCGAAGGCACCGCGTCCGTGGAAGCGGCGGGGGCAGAATTGTCGGGACGTACCCCCCACCCCAAGGAGGCAGCCATGCCACGAGTTCCCGAAGCCGAACAGACCCCCGACGGCCCCGCCTACGAGGGACGCCTGCTGGCCCGCCCGGACGAGGAGGTGGTCGACCAGGGCGCCGGATTCGACATCCGCACCCTGATCAGCCGCCGTGGAGTGCTGGGCCTGGTCGGTCTCGGCGTCGGCGCCGCCACCCTCGCGGCGTGCTCCGCCGAGGCCACGACCACCTCCGCGACCGGAACCGCCACCGCGACCACGACGCCGACGCCGACGGCATCCGCCTCGGCCTCCGCGACCACCGTCGCCGACCTGCCCGCCGCGGAGATCCCCCAGGAGACGGCCGGCCCCTACCCCGGCGACGGATCCAACGGCCCCGACATCCTGGAGGAGAGCGGCATCGTCCGCAGCGACATCCGCACCAGCCTCGACAGCACCGAGATCGTCGACGGCGTGACCATGGAGCTGACCTTCACCATCACCGACATGGCCAACGACGACGCGCCGTTCGAGGGCGTCGCCGTGTACGCGTGGCACTGCAACGCCGACGGCGAGTACTCGATGTACTCGACCGGCATCGAGGACGAGACCTACCTGCGCGGCGTGCAGGTCACCGACGCGAACGGGCAGGTGACCTTCACCTCGATCGTGCCGGCGTGCTACTCGGGCCGGTGGCCGCACGTGCACTTCGAGGTCTACCCCGATGTCGCCTCGATCACCGACTCCACCAACGCCATCGCCACCTCGCAGATGGCCGTGCCCGAGGAGGTCTGCAACACCGTGTACCAGCTGTCGACCTACAGCGGGTCCACCAGCAACCTCTCGCAGGTCTCGCTCGCCACCGACAACGTGTTCGGCGACGACAGCGGCGCCCTGCAGATCGGCACCTTCTCGGGCGACACCACCAACGGCTACACCGCCGCCCTCACCGCCCGCGTCGACACCACGACCGAGGCGACCGCCGGCACCGTCCTCAACGAGAGCGGCGGGGGCGGCGGTCGCTGAGCGCCTCCTCAGGAAAACGGAGAGTCCCCCATGTTGCAGAACCTCACCGGATGGCACGCGCTGCTCATCCTCGCCGTCGTCGTCCTCATCTTCGGCGCCGCCAAGCTCCCCGCCCTCGCCAAGAGCGTCGGACAGTCCGTCCGCATCCTGAAGAAGGA
>JASGDW010000157.1:0-5515 GCA_047606965.1 Microbacterium sp. | reverse complement strand
GGCCGAAGGCCGCCGCCAGGCGTCCGGCCGCCTCGTCGCCACCGACGGGGACGAGCCGGACCGCCGCCGCGTCGGCCGCCGCCACCAGGTCGGCCGTCAATATGCCGCGCGCCGCATGCAGCACCAGAAGGTCCGCGCCGGCCTGTGCCAGCGCCTGCGGCGGCACCCCCTCCACCGCGATGCGCACCGAGACGCCACGGCCGTCGAGCTCGGCCGCGACCGCGGCGCACAACGGCTGCGGCAGCAGCAACAGGGCGACCGTCATCCGACGCTCCCCGTCGCGGGCACGACCGAGAGGAGGCCCTCCCCGGCGAGGGCATCGAGCAGCGAGGCCACATCGGACCTCGGCACCACGACCTCCAGCGACACCCCGCCGACCGCCACGAGCGAGTCGTCGGCCACGACCGCCGCGACGGTCGCGTCGGCGATCAGGATGCGGGGCGTGTCGTAGCCGTCCTGGCCCGTGCGCGGCGCGACCCAGACCTCGACGCGCGAGCCCGGGCCGACCGAGGCGGGCACGGCTGAGACGGAGGGCACGACGACAATCGTGGTACGCAGGGCCGCCGCCGTGGCCAAGGCGTCGGCGGGGACGAGCTCGCCGGCCGGCACGGTGCGCGCGGCGACCGCGCCCGTCTCGAGCGCCTCGGCGTAGGCGTCGTCGAGCTGCCCGAGCGCCACCTCCACGACGCGGACGTCACCGGGCGAGACGGCCTCGCCGGCCACGAGCGTGCGCGCCGCGACCAGCGCCGGCGTCGTCTGTCGCGCCCCGGCGACCACCAGCCACACCCCGGCGATCGAGGCGACGACCAGGACGAGACCGACGAGGAACCGTGGGTCGAGCCACGCCGACCGGGCGTGCGGACGGGGCGTTCTCAGCTTCATGCACCCCATCGTCACCGCTCCCGGCGACCCGCGTCGGATCTTATCCACACCTCGCCGTGCGCACGCGTCCCCCTGCCGCGCCAGGGCCGGATAATGAAGGCATGCCCGAGTCGATCCCGTTCGAGGGACGCCATGTCGCGCCGGCCGAGGTGGCCGACGCGCTCGGCATCCCCGTCGACGAGGTCATCGCGCTGGTGCTGGACGGGCGCCTGCGCGGCGCGCGCCTCGGATCCCCCGCGCGGTGGCGCATCGACGAGGCCAGCGTCGTGGCCTATCTCGACGACCAGACCGAGGAGGCACGCCGGATGGCGCTGTGGCGACAGTCGAACGCCGCAAGCTTCCCGGAGCTGTGGGGGCAGGGCCCCGTGCGCAATCCCGATTGACGCCCTCAGGGAGCGGCGTCCACCCGCACCCACGCGACCGCCGCGAACGGGATCATCCGGAAGCCGGCGACCTCGGCGGCGCGCCGGGGCGCGCCGCCATCGTGCACGGCGAGATCGAGGTGATCGGCCGCGGCGCGGTCGATCGTGCCGCTCAGCGCGCCGCCGTCGAGACCGTGCACCGTGACGCCGGCGCGCCGGCGCGCGAGATCGCGCAGCACGAATCCGAACCCCATGCGCTCGGCGAGGGTCGCCGGCGTCGCCGGCGCCGCGCGCGCCGAGCGCAGCAGGTCGACGTGTCCCAGTGCCACGGCCCGCACGGCGTCCAGGCGCAGGACGCCGACGGCGTCCCCCTGCAGGCCGGCCCAGTCCTCGCCCACCGCGGTGACGCGGCCGCGCACCGTGCCGCAGGCGAGCTCGACCGCGATCTCGGGACCGGCCGGATGCGCCAACCCGGCCAGTCGTGCGCGCAGCGGAAGGCGGGTCAGCCGCAGCCGCTCGGCCTCGGTGTCCAGCGCCGCACGCTCGGCCTCCCACTCGGAGGCGAACTGGTCCTGCAGATCCTCGAAGAGGCGGTCCCAACGCACCCGCCGAGAGTAGGGCAGCGCTTCGCGCGAGATGAGAAGTTTTCCACAATCCGGTTCGCGGCGGGCCTCGCGTGCTCTACTGAACGCACTCACGATCCCCCCAGCGAGTGAGGCACAGATGGCACCACAGCTCTCCGGCGCCGCCCCGGCGCCCCACACCAGGCGGCGTATGCTCGCCGCAGACTATTTCGCCCCGCAACCGACGTCGACGTCGGAACTGCCCGACCCCGTCCCACTGCTGCGCAACCTCACCACCGGGGTGCTCGAGGCCGTGGCGGGCGTCCGCGACCTCGATCAGCTCGCACGCTGGCTCACCGAGGACGCCTATCACGGCCTGCTCACCCGCGTGAACCTCGCGACCCGCGCGCGCAGCGCCCGCGGCGTCCCCGCCGCCCGGCCGGTGCACTCGATCCTCAGCGTGCGCCACGACGCGCCGGCCGACGGCGTGGTCGAGGCCGTCGTCGTGGTCGCGGGCCCGGCCCGCACCCGCGCGATCGCGATCCGGCTCGAAGGGCTGGACCGGCGCTGGCGCGCGACCTCGCTCGCGCTGCTGTGACCCCTACTGGCGGTAGGACGCCAGGAAGTTGCCCATCCGCTCGATCGCCTCGGCGATGACCCGCGCCTCCGGCAGCGTCACCACGCGCACGTGGTCGGGGGTGGGCCAGTTGAACCCGGTGCCGGGCACGAGCAGGATGTGCTCGCGCAGCAGCAGGTCGCGCACGAACCGCTGGTCGTCATGGATGTCGTGCACCTCGGGATCGAGCCGCGGGAACGCGTAGAGCGCCCCGTGCGGCTTCACGCAGGAGACGCCGGGGATCGCCTCCAGCCCCTCCCACGCGGCGTCCCGCTGCTCGTGCAGGCGGCCCGTCGGCGCGATGAGCGCGTCGATCGACTGGACGCCGCTCAGCGCCGCCTGCACGGCGTGCTGCGCCGGCACGTTCGGGCACAGCCGCGTCGAGGCGAGCAGGTTGATGCCCTCGAGGAATCCGGCGGCGTGCTCGGTCGGCCCGGTGATCACGAGCCAGCCCGACCGGTATCCGGCGACCCGGTACGTCTTCGACAGCCCGTTGAAGGTCAGGCACAACAGATCGGGGGCGAGGCTCGCGAGCGGGATGTGCTGCGCGTCGTCGAACAGGATGCGGTCGTAGATCTCGTCCGAGAGCAGCAGCAGCGAGTGCTCGCGCGCGATCTCGACGATCTGCTGCAGCACCTCGCGCGTGTACACCGCGCCGGTGGGGTTGTTCGGGTTGATGACGACGATGGCCTTGGTGCGCTCGGTGACCTTCGCGCGGAGGTCCTCGATGTCGGGCTGCCAGCCGCTCGCCTCGTCGCACAGATAGTGCACCGGCGTGCCGCCGCCCAGGCTCGTCATCGCCGTCCACAGCGGGTAGTCAGGCGCCGGGATGAGCACCTCGTCACCCTCGTCCAGGAGGGCCTGCATCGTCATGGTTATCAGCTCGGACACGCCGTTGCCGAGGAACACGTCGTCGGGGGTGAACGACGGGAATCCGGGCACCTGCTCGTAGCGGTAGACGACGGCACGGCGCGCGGACATGATGCCCTTGCTCTCGCTGTAGCCGTGCGCGGTCGGGATCGCCTCGATCATGTCGCGCACGATCTGGAACGGCGCCTCGAAACCGAAGACCGCGGGGTTTCCGGTGTTCAGCTTGAGGATCGTGTGCCCCTCGGCCTCGAGCCGGTCGGCCTCCGCCAGCGCCTCGCCGCGGATCTCGTAGAGGACGTTCTGCAGCTTGCGGGACTGGTCGAGGGGGCGGAGACTCATCCCCTCAGACTATCGCGGCCGCCTCGGAAGACCCCCGAGCGGGGACGGGTGCGGGCTACTTCTTCTTGGTGGCCGCGCGGCGCTGGGCGCGGTTCTGCGGCGCCGGGGCCGGACGGCCGGGCGCCGCCGGAGCGGTCTTCTGACCGAACGCGCCGCGTTGCGGCTCCGCGGCGGGCGTCTTCGGGACGAGGGGGCTCGCCGCGGCGGCCTGGCGGGCCTTGCCGGTCGCGGCCTTCTGCACCTGCCCGCGCTCGTTGCGCACCTCGACCTCGCCGCCCTCAGTCGGGGCCGAGTATTCGAGCCGCTGCGGCTCGACCGCGGGCGCCGCCAGCCCCTTCGCCTCGACCTCGGTGCGCTCGGCGTCCGGATGCCGCACCTCGACCTCGAGGTTGAACAGGAACCCGACCGACTCCTCCTTGATCTGCGCCATCATCGCCTGGAACATCTCGTAACCCTCCCGCTGATACTCGATCAGCGGGTCGCGCTGGGCCATCGCACGCAGTCCGATGCCGTCCTTGAGGTAGTCCATCTCATACAGGTGGTCACGCCAGCGGCGGTCCAGCACCTGCAGCACCACACGACGCTCCAGCTCGCGCATCGCCTCCGCGCCGAGCTTCTCCTCACGCCGGGCGTAGGCGATCTTCGCGTCGCTGCGCAGCTCGCGCTTCAGGCCTGCCGCCGTGACGCGGCCCTTCTCGCCGGCCTCGGCGATGACCTCGTCGATGGTCACGCCCACCGGGTAGACGGTCTTCAGCTCGGTCCACAGCGCGTCGAAGTCCCAGCTCTCGGTGTGCCCGCTGCCGGTCTTGTCGTCGACGATGTTGTCGATCGCGTCCTCGATGAAGTGGGTCACGCGGTCGGCGATCTCATCGCCCTGCAGCATGTGGCGGCGGTCGGCGTAGATGGCCTCGCGCTGGCGGTTGAGCACGTCGTCGTACTTCAGCACGTTCTTGCGCATCTCCGCGTTGCGCGCCTCGACCTGCGCCTGCGCGCTCTTGATGGCGCGGCTGACCATGCCGGATTCGATCGCGACGTCGTCGGGGAAGTTCGTGCGGGCCAGGATCGCCTCGGCGGCGCCGGACTGGAACAGCCGCATCAGGTCGTCGGTCAGCGACAGGTAGAAGCGGCTCTCCCCCGGGTCGCCCTGACGGCCGGAGCGGCCGCGCAGCTGGTTGTCGATGCGCCGCGACTCGTGGCGCTCGGTGCCGAGCACGTACAGTCCGCCGGTGGCGACGACCTTCGCCGCCTGCTCGGCGACCTCGTCGCGGACACGCTCGTAGACGCCGTCCCACTCGGCCTCGTACTCCTCCGGGGTCTCGACCGGGTCGAGGCCCTTCGCCTTCATCTCCTGCACGGCGATGAACTCCGCGTTGCCGCCCAGCATGATGTCGGTGCCACGGCCGGCCATGTTGGTCGCGACCGTGACCGCGCCCAGGGTGCCGGCACGGGCGACGATCTCCGCCTCGCGGGCGTGGTTCTTCGCGTTGAGCACCTCGTGGCGGATGCCCTTCTTCGCCAGCAGCCGCGACAGGTACTCGCTCTTCTCCACGCTGACCGTGCCGACCAGCACCGGCTGACCGGCCTCGTGCCTGCTGGCGATGTCCTCGACCACCTGGGCGAACTTGGCCTGCTCGTTCTTGTAGACCAGGTCGGCCTGGTCCTTGCGGATCATCGGCCTGTTGGTCGGGATCGGCACGACGCCGAGCTGATAGGTCGACATGAACTCGGCCGCCTCGGTCTCTGCGGTGCCTGTCATCCCGGCGAGCTTGTCGTACAGGCGGAAGTAGTTCTGCAACGTGACGGTCGCCAGCGTCTGGTTCTCGGCCTTGACCGGCACGCCCTCCTTGGCCTCGATGGCCTGGTGGATGCCCTCGTTGTACCGG
>JASGDW010000156.1:0-3737 GCA_047606965.1 Microbacterium sp. | reverse complement strand
CGCTTCTACTCGGTCATCTACAACGCGATCGACGACGTCGAGCAGTCGCTCACGGGCATGCTCAAGCCGGAGTTCGAGGAGGTGCAGTCCGGCGTGGCCGAGATCCGCGAGGTGTTCCGCTCCTCGAAGTTCGGCAACATCGCCGGTGTCATCGTGCGCAGCGGCACCATCACGCGCAACGCGAAGGCGCGCGTCATCCGTGAGGGAGTGGTCATCGCCGACGGCCTGGCGATCGAGTCGCTGCGCCGTTTCAAGGACGACGTCACCGAGGTCAAGACCGACTTCGAGTGCGGCATCGGCCTGGGCAAGTACAACGACATCCGCGTGGGCGACGAGATCGAGACCACCGAGATGGTGGAGAAGCCGCGCGGCTGAACCCGTCAGGTCCGGGGCGCCCCGCTGGGAGGCGTCCCGGACCTCGTTTCGTCAGGAGGAGACACACATGAGCAGCGAACGACAGGCACGCCTGGCGGACCGCATCAAGGTCCTGATCGCCGAGCGGCTCGAGAAGGGCCTGCGCGACCCGCGACTCGGGTTCGTGACCATCACCGACGTGCGCGTGACCGGCGACCTGCAGCACGCCTCCGTGTTCTACACGGTGCTCGGCAGCGAGCAGGAGCGCAACGACTCCGCTGACGCGCTCCGGGCGGCGACCGGGATGCTGCGCAGCGAGGTCGGGCGGGGGCTCGGCGTGCGGCTGACCCCGACGCTGGAGTTCGTCGCCGACGGCGTGCCGGAGAACGCGGGCCACATCGAGGACCTGCTGCGCGAGGCGCGCGAACGCGACGAGCGGATCACCGGGTTCGCGGCGTCCGCCGTCTATGCCGGCGACGCCGACCCCTATGTGAAGCCGCGCGAGGACGACGCTGAGGCCTGAGCCTCCCCGCACACCGCGAGACCGCATCCGCGCGCCGAGACCGAGGGCGGATTCCGCTGTCTCGGCGCGCGGATGCGGTCTCGCGGTCCGTGCTCGGCCGTGCCGTCGGGCGGGATCGTCGCCACGCCCGGCCGGAAGGAGCGACGCGTGATGGATACAGTGACAGGCATGACCGTGCATCTGCTCGGCGCGGCCGAGATCCGCGCGCTGGCCGCCGATCTCGACGTCGTCCCGACCAAGAGGCTCGGACAGAACTTCGTGGTCGACGCGAACACGGTGCGCAAGATCGTGCAGCTGGGACGGGTCGGGGCGGGCGAGCACGTCGTGGAGGTCGGGCCCGGCCTCGGCTCGCTGACCCTGGCGATCCTCCGGACCGGTGCGAGCGTCGTGGCGGTGGAGATCGACCACCGGCTCGCGGCGCGGCTGCCGCGGACCGCCGCGGCCCACGGCGCGCCGGCCGACTCGCTGACGGTGCTGGACGCCGACGCGCTCACCGTCACCGCGCTGCCCGGCGACCCGTCGGTGCTCATCGCGAACCTGCCCTACAACGTGTCGGTTCCGGTGCTGCTGCACTTCCTGGAGAGCTTCCCCCGCCTGAGCCGCGGCGTCGTGATGGTGCAGGCCGAGGTGGGGGAGCGGCTGGCGGCCGCGCCGGGGTCGAAGATCTACGGGGTCCCGAGCGTGAAGGCCGCCTGGTACGGCCGGTGGACGCTGGCGGGCACCGTGTCGCGGCAGGTGTTCTGGCCTGTGCCGGGCGTGGACAGCGTGCTCGTCGCGTTCGAGCGCGACGCCGAGCAGCGCGGCACGGAGCCCGAGCGTCGCCGAGTGTTCGCGCTGGTCGACGCGGCGTTCGGGCAGCGGCGGAAGATGCTGCGGCAGTCGCTGTCGGGCCTGCTCGGAGGATCCGCCGCCGCGGCGTCCGAGGTGCTCGCCCGTGCGGGCGTGGACCCGGCCGCGCGCGGCGAGCAGCTGTCCGTCGACGACTTCCTGCGTGTCGCCCGGGCGTGACACACGTGCCGCCGAGGCCGTGCGCGTGGCTAGGCTGCTGAGGTGACCGAACAGACCCGTCCGCGCCCCGGCATCCCCGACACCCACCGCCCCTACGTCGCGGCATCCGAGCGCTATGACGCGATGCCGTACCGGCGGGTGGGCACCAGCGGCCTGCACCTGCCGGCTCTGTCGCTGGGGCTGTGGTGGAACTTCGGCGACAACGTCGCCTTCGACCGCCAGCGCGAGATCCTGCGCCACGCCTTCGACCGCGGCGTCGTCCACTTCGACCTCGCCAACAACTACGGCCCGCCCTACGGGTCGGCCGAGACGAACTTCGGCCGGGTCCTGCGCGAAGACCTGCGGCCCTACCGCGACGAGCTCATCATCTCGTCGAAGGCCGGATGGGACATGTGGCCGGGTCCTCACGGCGACGGGGGCTCGCGCAAGTACCTGCTCGCCAGCGCCGAGGCGTCGCTGACCCGGATGGGGCTCGACTACGTCGACGTGTTCTATTCGCACCGTGTCGACGAGCTCACCCCGATCGAGGAGACCGTCGGGGCGCTCGACACGCTCGTGAGGCAGGGCAAGGCGCTGTACGTCGGCATCTCCTCCTACAGCGCCCAGCGCACGGTCGAGGCGGCCGCGGTCGCCCGCAGCCTCGGCACGCCGCTGGTGATCCATCAGCCGGCCTACTCGATCCTCAACCGCTGGATCGAGGACGGCCTGACCGGGGCGCTGCGCCAGGAGGGCATCGGCGCGATCGCCTTCACCCCGCTCGCACAGGGCCTGCTGACCGACAAGTACCTCGGCGACGGCACCCGGGAGCGCGCCCAGCCGCGGCCGGTGCCGCGCACGCTGCCGCCGGAGGGTCTGACGGCGCTGCGGAGCCTGAACGCGATCGCGTCCGAGCGCGGTCAGACGCTGGCGCAGATGGCGATCCAGTGGACCCTGCGCGACCCGGTGGTCGCCTCCTCCCTCATCGGCGCCTCCAGCGTGGCCCAGCTCGACGAGAACATCGCGGCGTTGTCCGGTCCCGCCTTCGACGCCGAGGAGCTGGAGCGGATCGACACCGTCTCCGCGGGTATCGACGTCGACCTGTGGGCGGTGTCGTCGAGACTGTGAGCGTCCGCGCCGTCCCGGACCGGGTGCACGTGCGTGCCCCCGGCAAGATCAACGTGTTCCTGCAGGTGGGTGCGGTGGGGGAGGACGGCTACCACGACGTGGCCACCGCCTACCAGGCGGTCTCCGCGGTCGAGGACGTGTGGGCGAGCCCCGCAGACGGCTTCACGATCGCGGTCAGCGGCACGGTCGACGTCTCGCAGGTGCCCTGCGACGACCGCAATCTCGCGGTGCGTGCCGCCCGGCTGCTGGCGCAGGAGATCGGCTGGCGGGGCGGCGTGCATCTCGACGTGCGCAAGGGCGTGCCGGTCGCCGGCGGCATGGGGGGCGGGTCGGCGGATGCCGCGGCCGCCCTCGTGGCCTGTGACGCCCTGTGGGGCGCGGGTCTGGGCGGCCACGACCTGCTGGATCTCGGGGCGCGGCTCGGCGCCGACGTGCCGTTCGCGCTCATGGGCGGCACGGCCGTCGGCACCGGTCGCGGCGACGTGCTGAGCCCGGCGTTGGCCCGGGGCCGCTTCGACTGGGTGATCGTCACCCGGGAGGACGGGCTGTCGACCCCGGAGGTCTACCGGGCCCTCGACGCCCATCGCGGCCGTCACGCCGTCGACATCGCCCCGCCGCCGCGCCGGCCGGAGGTCGCCACCGATGTGCTGCACGCGCTGCGTGCGGGCGATGCCGCGATGCTCGCCGACGCGGCGCACAACGACCTCCAGGTCGCCGCGCTCGCCCTGCGGCCCGAACTGGCGGAGGT
>JASGDW010000155.1:0-11405 GCA_047606965.1 Microbacterium sp. | reverse complement strand
GAGCGCCGTGGAGCCCTTCGCCGCGGTCGACGTCGAGGCGGCACGGGCCGCGGTCGCCGGCGGGCCGGTGCCCGCCGACCCGCTCACCGCGCTGATCGCCGACATGGTCCGCGCCCCGGGGAACGACCCCGTCTCGCTCCTGAACGTCGTCGCGGGCTTCGCCGAAGAGCCCTTCGACGCGGCCGCGACGCCGCCGACGACGCCCGTGCTGCTGGTGGGCGGCGACGCCGATCCGATGGCGAGCGGCATCGACGGCCTCGCCGCGATCCTGCCGGACGCGCGGGTGCTCCGCGTGCCCGGCGACCACCTCGCGGCGCTGCGCTCGGCGGGACTGCGACAGGCGGCGTCCCGGTTCCTCCTGGACTGACCGCCGCCGGGCGGACGCCGAGGCATCCCTCATCCGTTATTTCCCACAAATGTAGAAAGACCATCGAGGAAGAGGAACACATGACCACCACCCCCGACGCCGGGCGCATCGTCGAGATCGCCACCGGCTACATGGCCGCCAAGCAGCTGTTCGAGTCCAGCCGCATCGGCCTGTTCTCCGCGCTCGCGGACGGCCCGCGGTCGGCGGCGCAGCTGGCCGAGGCGACCGGCGTGAGCGAGCGGATGGCGCGCATCCTGGCCGACGCGATGGCGGCCAAGGGTCTGCTCGCCCGTGCGGACGGCGCGTATGCGCTGGCGCCCGACGCCGCGGCCTACCTCGTCGGCGACGCGTCGGAGATCGACCTGGCGCCGTTCCTGACGTTCCTGTCCGAGATCAGCTATCCGCACTGGCTGCAGTTCGCGCACACGGTGGACACGACCGAGCCGGGCGATCTGCGGATGGACGACGAGCGCTGGGCCACGTTCATGGCGGGCGTGATGACCTACAACCGGCTGCACGGCCAGGAGTTCGGTCGGCTTGTCGACCTGTCGGCAGCGACGAACGCGCTCGACTTCGGCGGTCTGTCGGCGGCGTTCGCGATCGCGGCGATGTCGGCGAACCCCGCGCTGCGGGTGACCTTCGTCTACGCGCCGGGGTTCGAGGACGGCGTCGCGGAGGCCGTCGCGGCCGCGGGGCTCTCCGACCGCGCCGAGGTGCGCACGGCCGAGACCGCCACCGCGGCGCCCGAAGGCGCGTACGACGCCGTGTTCGTCAACCACGTCGTCCACCGCTTCTCGGCCGATGAGAACGCGGCGATCCTGCGGCGCATGCGCGAGGCCGCGGCGCCGGGGGCCACGCTCACGCTGCTCGACTTCTTCCTCGACGACGACGACGAGCAGCGCGCGCTCGACGCGCTGCACGCCGGGGAGTACCTCGTGATCGACGGCACCGTGGTCTACCCCGAGTCCGAGGTGCGCGGCTGGCTCGCCGACGCGGGCTGGCGGGTCACCGGCAAGATCGCACTGCCGGGCAGTCCGCGGGTGCTCGTGGCGACCGCGGTCTGAGCCCCCCGCGCCGGAGCCGCATCGCGGGGCGCCCCGGCGCGACGCAGGCTACGCCGGGCGCACGGCGGACGTGTCGTCCGGGGTGGTCGCCGTCGCCGCGTCGTAGACGGTGCGGCCGGCGACGATCGTGTGCTCGATGCGCAGATCGGCGAAGGGGCGTCCCGGCTCCACGGGGTCGGCGTCGAGCACCGTGACGTCGGCGGCCATGCCCGGTTCGAGGCTCCCCTTCCACGAGCGGGCGCCGTCCTGGCGGGCGGGCGCCGTGGTCATGGCGTGCAGCAGCCGCAGCCGTGCCGAGGCGCCGTCGCCGATGCCGTCGCGCACGAGCAGGTCGAGCGCGGCATCCAGTCCGGGGCGCCAGTCGGGTGTCGCGATCGGTGCGTCGCTGGAGAGGGTCGTGACCACGTCCGCGGCCAGCAGCCGCCCGAGCGGCCAGGCGGCGGCGGTCCGCTCGGCGCCGAGTTGGGCGCCTGCCCAGTCCTGCGTGAGCGCGGCGATCATCGGCTGCATCGTGACGCCGATGCCGGCCGCGGCCAGGCGGGCGATCAGCTCCGGGGTGGCCATGTCGGCGTGGACGACGTAGTGCGGCGGCGCGTCGGCGCCGCGCCGCGGGCGGCCGGCGAGAGCGTCGACGAACTCGGCGATCGAGCGGTCGCCGGTCGCGTGCACGGCGACCTGGTACCCGCGCTCGTCGGCCAGCCGCACCATTCGCCGGAATGCGTCGGCGGGGGAGTCGCCGCCGCGGGTGAGCGGCCCCCCGTGCGATCCGTCGGGATAGGGCTCGCACACCCAGGCCGTCCGCATCGGCGGGATGCCGTCGGCGAAGATCTTCACGCCGGGGATCGACAGCCATCGCGGGTCCGTCGCAGGCGGGGGCTCCTGCGTGCCGGCGTCGAAGGCGTCGAGCTCCGACTCGCCGTCGATCCCGCCGAACAGTCGCAGCAGCGTCACGCGCGAGGTCTGCGCGCCGGTGCGATGCAGGTCGAGATAGGTGTCCAGCATGCTCGTGCCGAAGCATCCGGTCTCGCCGTCGTCCTCGCCGGGCCCGATGCCCGGCTCGGTGTAGCTCGTGACCCCGAACCGCGCGAGCAGCCGCCACGCCCGCAGCAGCGCGTCGCGGCGTTCGGCGGCCGTCGTGACCAGACGGCCGGAGTGCTCGTGGCTGGCGGCGTGGTCGCCGAAGAACAGGTGGGGCCATCGTGCGCCGAGCCACGCCGCGTGCAGATGCGCGTCGTTGATCCCCGGGATCGCCGTGCGGCCGTCGAGCTCCACGATCCGCCTGGCGGTCGTCGTGGCGGCACGGGCCTGTGCGCCCACGGCCACGACGACGCCGTCGCGCACCGCGAGGGCGTCGGTCAGGGTGTCCGCCTCGTCGAACAGGCGGATGCGACCCCCGCGGATGACGGTGTCGGCGGTGGCCGGAGATGCCGATGCGATCCTCATTATTCCACCAGTGTAGACTAAAACTTTGCCCAGCGAGGCCGTCTCGCGATGCTCACCCTCTGAACCGCCCCGCGACTCAGAGGGTGAGCATCGCCTCACGTTCTGAACCGTAGGGCGGTTCAGAGGGTGAGCATCGGGGGAGACCCCTGTTCCGGCGGTCGGCTACCGGGGCCGGTCCGCCGGTGCCTGGTCCGTGTGGCACCCCTGCGCCAGAATGGCGCCGTGGACGATGACACGCTGCGCGCGGCGCGACTGCGTGCGCACCGGCTGAGCGCGCCGGCGGCGGACCCGGTCGCCGCGGCCCGGCACATGCTCGCGGTGCAGTCGCAGGAGTTCTGGGGCGGGCGCTGGGCGCTGGGCGTCCGCTCGCGCGGCCGGCCGACGCTCGGCGACCTCGACCGGGCGTTCGAGCGCGCCCGGCTGGTGCGCAGCTGGACCCAGCGCGGAACGCTGCACATCTGCGCGGCCGAGGACCTGGGGTGGATGCTGTCGCTCACCGCCGGCCGACAGTTGCGCGCGGCCGCCGGCCGTCACCGGCAGCTCGGACTCGACGACGACGCGTTCGCGCGCGCGGAACGCGCGGTGCGTGGCGCGCTGCGCGGCGGTGGCCGGCTCACACGCGCCGAGGCCGCCGACCGCATCGCTGCGGCGGGGGTCGCGACCGACGGGCAGCGCGGTATCCATCTGCTGCTGGCACTGAGCGTGCGCGGGGTGATCTGTCAGGGGCCGGTCGTGCCGCGCGAGAGCGGCATCAGCCGGGAGCAGTTCTTCGTGCTCAGCGAGGAGTGGCTGCCGGAGGCGGCCGCGCCTGCCGATCCCGCGGCCGAGCTGTTCGTGCGTTTCATCGACGGTCACGGGCCCGCCACCGCGGGCGACTTCGCGTGGTGGAGCGGGCTGACCCTCACGGCCTGCCGTGCCGCCGCCGAGGCGGCATCCGACCGGGTCCGGGTCGTCGCCGACGCGCCCGACCCGCAGTACGTCGCCCGCCGGACGCCGCGCAGCTCACCCGTGGCGCCCGCGGTCGTCGCCCTGCCCGCATTCGACGAGTACTACCTCTCCTACCTGGACCGGCAGCGGGTGTGCGCCCTGCCGCATCAGCTGATCGTCGGGCCCGGGGCGAACGGCATGATCAGCCCGCTGATCCTCGCCGGGGGAGTCGTCGCCGGACGCTGGAGGCACTCACGGGCGCTCGGCCGTCGCGAAGCCGCCCGAGCCGACATGTTCGGCACTCCGTGGGTGCCGGCCACGGACGTCGATGCCGCGCTCGACCGGTACGCCGCCTTCATCGCCGGCTGAGGGCACCCCGGCGCATGCTCTGCCAGACGGATCTCGGATCGGGAACCGACGGCGACGAGCCCGTGCCGTGGTGACGCCGTGTGTCGCCCGGCTGGGCCTGCCCGTGCCGGCTTGTTAGCGTGCCGGAGCGGCGCCCGCCGCGGAAGGAGCCGGGATGGCGCAGCGGATCATCCTCAACGCGTTCGAGATGAGCTGCGTGACGCATCAGGCGCCCGGCCTGTGGCGGCATCCGGACAACCGGGCCGACGAGTACAACCGGCTCGAGTACTGGGTCGAGCTCGCGAAGCTGCTCGAGCGGGGCACGTTCGACGCGATCTTCCTCGCCGACGTCGTCGGGGTGTACGACGTGTACCGCGACTCCGCCGCCCCCGCCCTCCGCGACGCCGCGCAGATCCCGGTGGGCGACCCGCTGCTGCAGATCCCGGCGATGGCGGCGGCCACCACGCACCTCGGCTTCGGGGTCACGATCGCCTCCACCTACGCGCAGCCGTACACGCTCGCGCGCACCCTCTCGACGCTCGACCACTTCACCGGCGGCCGCATCGGCTGGAACGTCGTCACGTCGTACCTGAACAGCGCCGCGCGCAACCTGGGCCTGGGCGACCAGATCGCCCATGACGACCGCTACGGCATCGCCGACGAGTTCCTCGACGTGACCTACAAGCTGTGGGAGGGGTCGTGGGAGGACCCGGCGGTGCGCCGCGACCGCGAGACGGGAGTGTTCGCCGACCCGGAGCGGGTGCATCCGATCGCGCACCACGGCACGCACTTCGACGTGCCCGGCATCCACCTGTCGGAGCCCTCGCCGCAGCGCACGCCGGTGATCTTCCAGGCCGGCGCCTCGCCCCGCGGGCAGGAGTTCGCCGCCCGGCACGGCGAGGCGGTGTTCATCAACGGGCTCACCCCCGAGCTGACCCGACCCTCGGCCGACGCCATCCGGGCGAAGGCGGAGGCGATCGGACGCCCGCCCGAGTCCGTGAAGATCCTCACGCTGGTCACCGTCGTCGTCGCCGAGACCGACGACGAGGCCCAGGCGAAGTATGCCGACTACCGGCGGTACGTGTCCGTGGAGGGGGCGCTGGCCCTGTACGGCGGCTGGTCCGGCATCGACCTCTCCGTGCTCGACCCCGACGAGCCGCTCGAGTACGTCGACACGGACGCCGCGCGCTCCGCGCTGTCGATCTTCACCGAGGCCGACCCGACCCGGCGCTGGACCCCGCGCGACGTGGCCGAATACGTCGGCATCGGCGGGATCGGCGCTGTCATCGTCGGCAGCCCGGCCACGGTCGCCGACGAGCTCGAGCGCTGGATCGAGGTCGGCGGGATCGACGGCTTCAACCTGGCCTACGTCGTCACCCCCGGCACCTTCGAGGACGTCGTCGAGCACCTCGTGCCCGAGCTGCGCCGGCGCGGCCGGGTGTGGCGCGATTACGAGGGCACGACCCTGCGCGAACGCCTGAGCGGCAGCGCCGTCGTTCCCGACTGGCATCCCGCCCACCGGTACCGCGGCGCCTACGCCGGCGCCCGCAGCGCCGCCGACGGCAACGCCTCGTCCGTGACGACCGCCTGATCCGAGGAGCACCCCATGACCGCCGTCGACGCCGCCCGCAGCCACTGGTCGGGCACCGCCACCGACGAGGAGATCGTGCGCTGGGACGCCGTGGCCGCCGGCGTCGCCGACGCCCTCGCCGTCGACGCCCTCGCCCGCGACCGTGCGGGCGCCCAGCCCTTCGCCGAGGCGAGGCTGCTGCAGGAGGCGGGCCTGACGACGCTGCTCGACCCGGCGGAGCACGGCGGCGGGGGAGCGCACTGGGAGTCCGCGCTGCGCGCGGTGCGCATCCTCGCCCGCGCCGACGCCTCGATCGCGCAGCTGCTCGGCTACCACTACGTCAACGAGGCGAACATCGCCTTCGTCGCCCCCGCCGACCAGCGCGAGCGCTGGTTCCGTGCGACGATCGGCGGCCGCTGGCTGTGGGGCGACTCGGTCAACCCCGTCGACCCGAGCCTGACGCTGACCCCGGACGCCGGCGGCTACCGGCTGAACGGCTTCAAGCGCTTCTCGACCGGCTCCGGCGTCGGCGAGGCGCTGCTGGTGGGCGCCGTCGTCGACGGCGGCGAGGACGAGGGTCGGCTCGCCTACCTCGTGCTGCCCCACGGCCACCCCGGGGTCGAGCTCGTCGACGACTGGGACAACCTCGGCCAGCGTCTGTCGGCCAGCAACACGGTGCGCTACCACGACGTGCGCACAGGCCCGGAGCATCTGCTGGGCTGGGGCACCGACGAGCCCTTCGCGTCGCTCGTGACCCCGGGGATCCAGCTCGTGTTCGGCAACCTCTACCTCGGCGTCGCGCAGGGCGCGCTCGCCCAGGCGCGCGAGCTGACCGTCGCCCGCCCGAACGCCTGGTTCCTCAGCGACGCCGACGCCTACCGCGACGATCCCTTCGTGCGCCGCCTCTACGGCGAGCTCGTCAGCCGCGTGGCCGCCGTCGAGGCGCTCGCCGACCGGGTCGACCGCGCCTTCGACCGGGTCCTCGACCGTGGCGCCGCGGTCACCGCCGACGACCGGGCTGAGATCGCGGTCCGCGTCGCCGAGCTGAAGGTCGTCTCCAGCGACACCGCGCTGGAGGTCGTGAACCGGGTGTTCGAGGCGACCGGGTCCAGCTCGACCGCATCCCGGGTCGGGTTGGACCTGCACTGGCGCAACGTGCGGACGCACTCGCTGCACGACCCCGTCGACTACAAGAAGCTGGAGGTCGGGGCGAGCTTCCTCACCGGCGTCGTCCAGCCCGTCTCGCTCTACACCTGAGCCTGCGCCTGCGCGGGGACCGGGCCGGCGGCTCAGCTCTGCGCGTGGCGGTCGAGGAAGGCGTACACCTCGTTGTCGTCGACCCCGGGGAAGGCGCCTGAGGGCAGCGGTGAGAACATCTGCATGTGCACCCGGGCGCTCGGCCACGCCTTGCCCGCCCAGCGGGCGGCGGCCTCGCCGGACGGACGGCGGCAGCACGACTCGTCCGGGCAGGTCGAGACGGCGCGTTTGGTGGTCTCCCGCCCGCGGAACCACTTCGCGTCGTCGAAGGGCACCCCCACCGTGATCGAGAACTCTCCGTCCGAGGTCGTCCCGGTCTGCGACGAGCACCAGAAGGTGCCCGAGGGGGTGTCGGTGTACTGGTAGTGCTCGGTCGTGCGGTTCTGCTCCTCGAACGCCGAGCGGGCCGCGAACCAGCGGCACACGATCTGCCCCTCGACCGCCCCGGTGACGTCCATCGGCAGCGGCAGCTCGTCGTTCTCGTACACCCGCGAGATCGCGCCCGACCCGTCGACGCGCAGGAAGTGCAGCGGGATGCCGAAGTGCTGCGTGAGCAGGTTCGTCATCCGCATCCCGGCCGCCTCGTGCGTCACCCCGAACGCGTCGCGGAAGTCCTCGACCGCGACGTCGCGGTCGCGCTTGGCCTCGTGCAGGAAGCTCAGCGCCGCGCTCTCGGGCATGAGGCAGCAGGCCGCGTAGTAGTTGATCTCCAGGCGCTGCTGCAAGAACTCGGCGTAGTCGGCGGGCGGCTGGTGGCCGAGCAGCCGGTGCGCCATCGCCTGCAGCGCCATCGACCGCAGGCCGTGACCGCCCGGGATGGAGGCCGGCGGCAGGTAGATGCGCCCGTTCTCCAGATCGGTGATCGATCGCGTCGAGGGGGGCAGGTCGTTCGCGTAGATCAGCTCGAAGCCGAGCTGGCTCGCCATGACGCTCACCGTCCGGTGCGTGAGGGCGCCCGAGCCGTGTCCCGCGGCCTTCAGATGCTTCTCGGCGAGCCTCTCGATGTCGGGCAGGTAGTTGTTCTTCTCCCGCATCCGCAGCCGCAGCTCGGTGTTGGCGCGGCGCGCCTCCTCGGGCGTGGCGATCGCCTCGCTCTCGCGGCGGGCGAGCTCGCGGTGCAGCCCCAGTATCGTCTCGAGGGTCTCGTCGCTCAGCCCCTTGGACACCTTGACCGGCGCGATGCCCAGGCGCCGGAACACCTGGCTGGACTGCGCGCGTTCGAGCTCGATCTCCAGGGCCGCGCGCCTGCTCGGCGGCTCGCGGGACAGCAGCTGCGAGAGGTCGATGCCGGTGGCCGTCGCGATCTGCTGCAACAGCGACAGCTTGGGCTCGCGCTTGCCGTTCTCGATGAGACTCAGGTGGCTGCCGGCGACGCCCACGCGCGCACCGAGCTCGTCGAGGGTGAGCCCGTTTTCCAGCCGGAAGTGCCGGATGCGGTGGCCGAGGGTCGCCAGCTCGATCGTCGAAGGGGGCATTCCTTGAGCATATCGAAAGAATCAACGTATTTTCTCGGTCTTGCGCCGGAAAGACTCGGATTCACGGCGAGATAGTGGGGGAGAACCACCGTTCTCACCTGCTTGCCCGAAGGAGCACCCCCATGGCCATCGCCGACGCCGCCCCTCTCACGCGCACCCGACCGTCGCGCGTCGCCTACGGAGTCCGCCCCGAGACGCAGGGCCCGGGCATGGACGCGCTGTTCGCCTGGGTCGACGAGATCGCCGCGCTCACCCTGCCCGCCCGCATCCACTGGGTCGACGGCTCCCGCGGCGAGAACGAGGCGCTCATGCGCGAGATGGTCGACGAGGGCAAGATCATCAAGCTCAACCCCGAGTGGCGGCCGGGCTCCTATCTCGCCCGCTCGCACCCGAGCGACGTCGCCCGCACCGAGGCGCGCACCTTCATCGCCGCCGAGAAGGAGGAGGACGCCGGCCCCACGAACAACTGGATCGCGCCGGCCGAGATCCGCGGAACCCTCGACGGCCTGTTCGAGGGCTCGATGCGCGGACGCACGATGTACGTCGTGCCGTTCTCGATGGGGCCGGTGGGCGGCCCGCTGTCGCACATCGGGGTGCAGGTCACCGACAGCGCCTATGCGGTGGCCTCGATCGGCATCATGACCCGCGTCGGCAGCGACGTGCTCGCGCAGATCGCCGCCGGCGCGCCCTGGGTCAAGACCGTGCACTCGGTGGGCGCGCCGCTCGAGCCCGGACAGCAGGACGTCGCCTGGCCGTGCAACGACGAGAAGTACATCGTCCATTTCCCGGACACCCTCGAGGTCTGGTCGTTCGGCTCGGGCTACGGCGGCAACGCGATCCTCGCGAAGAAGTGCTTCGCGCTGCGCATCGCCTCGGTCATCGGCCGCGACGAGGGGTGGCTCGCCGAGCACATGCTGCTCATCCGGGTCATCAGCCCCGAGGGCAAGGCGTACCACCTGGCGGCCGCGTTCCCCTCGGCCTGCGGCAAGACGAACCTCGCGATGCTGCGTCCGACGATCCCCGGCTGGCGGGTGGAGACCCTCGGCGACGACATCGCCTGGCTGCGGCCCGGCGAGGACGGGCGCCTGTGGGCGATCAACCCGGAGGCCGGCTTCTTCGGCGTCGCGCCGGGCACCGGCGAGTCGACCAACGTCACCGCGGTGGAGACGCTGTGGGGCAACACGATCTTCACCAACGTCGCGCTGCGCCCTGACGGCGACGTGTGGTGGGAGGGGCTGACCGATGAGGCGCCCGCCGAGCTGATCGACTGGGAGGGCAACCCCTGGACGCCCGGCTCCGGTCGCCCCGCCGCGCACCCGAACTCGCGGTTCACCGTCGCGGCATCCCAGTGCCCGCAGATCGCAGCCGACTGGGACGCCCCCGCCGGCGTCCCGCTGGACGCCATCCTGTTCGGCGGTCGCCGTGCGACCAACGTGCCGCTCGTGGTCGAGGCCACCGACTGGACCCACGGCGTCTTCCTCGGCTCGACGATCTCCTCGGAGCGCACCGCCGCCGCCGAGGGCACCGTCGGCGAGCTGCGCCGCGACCCCTTCGCCATGCTGCCCTTCTGCGGCTACAACATGGCCGACTACTTCGGCCACTGGGTGCGCGTCGGTCAGAGGCTGCGCTTCGACCGGGCTCCGCGCATCTTCCAGGTGAACTGGTTCCGCAAGGGCGCCGACGGCCGTTTCCTGTGGCCGGGCTTCGGTGACAACGCCCGGGTGATCGACTGGATCATCCGCCGGGTGGAGGGCAAGGTCCCCGCGGTCGAGAGCCCGATCGGACGCCTTCCGCGCACCGAGGACCTCAACCTCGAGGGCATCGAGGTGCCGGCGGCCGACCTCGCGGAGCTGTTCGCGATCGACCGCGAGTCGTGGCTGGCCGAGACCGACCTCACCGAGCAGTTCTACGACACCTTCGGCGATCGCGTGCCCTCCTCGCTGCGCGCCGAGCTCTCCTCGCTGCGCTACCGCCTCAAGCAGCCCTGACCCCCGGCGCCCCCGTCCCCGCGCCCCCGCCCCGTCCCCGCGAGACTGCATCCGGGCGCCGAGACAGCACGCAAGACACGCCGTCTCGGCGCGCGGATGCAGTCTCGCGGTCTCAGACCAGCAGCTGATGCTTCGCGAGGTCGCGGTACAGCGGGGTGGAGGCGACGAGCTCGGAGTGCGTGCCGGTTCCGACGACCTGCCCGCGGTCGAGCACGACGATGAGGTCGCTGTCCACGACGGTCGACAGCCGGTGCGCGATCACCAGCAGCGTGCGGCCCGCCGCGACGGCGTCGATGGCCTCCCGCATCCGCTGCTCGTTCAGCCCGTCCAGCGAGGACGTCGACTCGTCCAGCAGCAGGATCGGGGGAGCGGCCAGCAGTGCGCGCGCGATCGCGAGGCGCTGACGCTCGCCGCCGGAGAGCATGACGCCGCCCTCGCCGACCTGTGCCTGAAGCCCGAGATCGCTGCGGTCGAGCACGTCGCCGAGGTTCACCTCGCGCAGCACCCGCTCGCAGTCGGCGTCGGACGCCGCGGGCGAGGCGAGTCGCAGGTTCCCGGCGATCGTGCCGGCCAGCGTCGGCGCGTCCTGCTCCACGTAGCCGAGACGGGCACGCAGGTCGTCGCGGTTCTGCGCGCGGACGTCCACGCCGTCGACGAGGACCGCGCCGCCGGTCGGGTCGTAGAAGCGCTCGATGAGCGCGAGCGTCGTGCTCTTCCCGGCGCCGGACGGGCCGACGAGCGCGACCCGCGCACCCCGCGGTACGCGGAACGAGACGCCGCGCAGCACCTCGCGGTCGTCGTCCGGCGCCTCGATCGCGTCGAGTGGCGCGACGTCGATGCGGGCGTCCGCCAGCGCGGCGCGGGCCTCCGACTCGGCGCGCTGCCGCGCGGTGACGGCGGCCTCCGGGTAGCGGAAGCGCACCTCGCGGAACTCGATCGCGGCACCCGTCTCCGCCGCCGCGCCCG
>JASGDW010000154.1:0-9429 GCA_047606965.1 Microbacterium sp. | reverse complement strand
GCGCGGGCGGCGGCGAGGGGTCGGTCGCGGCGTCCAACATGCTCAAGCCCATGCTCGCCCGCGGCGAGCTGCGCCTGATCGGCGCCACCACGCTCGACGAGTACCGCGAGTTCATCGAGAAGGACGCCGCGCTGGAGCGCCGCTTCCAGCAGGTCTACGTCGGCGAGCCGAGCGTCGAGGACACCATCGCGATCCTGCGCGGCCTGAAGGGTCGCTACGAGGCGCACCACGGGGTCACGATCAGCGACGGCGCGCTCGTGGCCGCGGCCGCCCTGTCGAACCGCTACATCCCGAGCCGCCAGCTGCCCGACAAGGCCATCGACCTGATCGACGAGGCCATGAGCCGCCTCAAGATGGAGATCGACTCCAGCCCGGTCGAGATCGACCAGCTCCGTCGCCAGGTCGACCGGATGCGGCTCGAGGAGCTCGCGCTCAAGAAGGAGAAGGACGACGCGTCCAAGGAGCGGCGTGCCAGGCTGCGCGAGCAGATGGATGCCGCCCAGGCCGAGCTGAAGGGGCTGGAGGCCCGGTGGGAGCGCGAGCGCGCGGGCCTGAACCGCGTGGGAGAGCTGAAGAAGCAGTACGACGAAGCGGTGACCGAGCGCGACCGCGCCCTGCGCGAGGCCGACTACGCCCGCGCGTCCCGGCTCGAGTACGAGACCATCAAGCGCCTCCAGCTCGAGATCGACCAGGCCGAGCGGGCCGAGGCGAACCCGGCGGGTGAGCGCATGGTCAACGAGCAGGTCACCGACGAGGACATCGCGGCCGTCATCGCGGCGTGGACCGGCATCCCGGTCGGGCGCCTGCTGCAGGGCGAGACCGAGAAGCTCGTGCACCTGGAGTCCGAGCTCGGCAAGCGCCTGATCGGACAGAAGGACGCCGTGCGCGCCGTCGCCGACGCAGTCCGGCGCTCGCGGGCCGGCATCAGCGACCCGAACCGGCCGACCGGCTCGTTCCTGTTCCTCGGGCCGACCGGCGTCGGCAAGACCGAGCTGGCGAAGGCGCTCGCGGAGTTCCTGTTCGACGACGAGCGCGCCATGGTGCGCATCGACATGAGCGAGTACGGCGAGAAGCACTCCGTCGCGCGCCTGGTCGGCGCCCCTCCCGGCTACATCGGCTACGAGCAGGGCGGACAGCTCACCGAGGCCGTGCGCCGCCGCCCGTACTCCGTTGTGCTGCTCGACGAGGTCGAGAAGGCGCACCCCGAGGTGTTCGACATCCTGCTGCAGGTGCTCGACGACGGTCGGCTGACCGACGGCCAGGGCCGCACCGTCGACTTCACGAACACGATCCTGATCCTCACGAGCAACATCGGCTCGCCGATCCTGATCGACCCGACGCTGTCTCCCGACCAGAAGCGGGAGCAGGTGCAGGCGCTGCTGCGGCAGGTGTTCCGGCCCGAGTTCCTCAACCGGCTCGACGACATCGTCATGTTCCAGGCGCTGGGCGAGGACGACCTCGCCCAGATCGTGGAGCTGTCGGTCGACGCGCTGCAACGCCGCCTGAAGGACCGCCGGCTGACCCTCGCGGTCACCCCGGACGCGCGGTCGTGGCTCGCCGAGCGCGGTTATGACCCGGTGTTCGGCGCCCGGCCGCTGCGCCGGCTCATCCAGAGCGAGATCCAGGACCGCCTCGCGATGGCGATCCTCTCCGGCGGGGTGCGCGACGGCGACGTCGTCCGGGTCGACGTGGATGCCGCGGGCTCGCAGCTCGTGCTCACCAGCCAGGGCCCGGTCTCGGAGCCCGGGTCGGGCTCCGACGATGACGTCATCGAGGCGGAGCTGATAGAGGACTGAGGCCTCCGAGTCGGGAGGGGTGGGTGCCGCGGCATCCACCCCTCTTCGTGCATGCGGCCGGAGGAGCACGCGCGGAGCATGTCCCGACCAGTGTCATGTCTGCGGCGACAACCGGCGGCAGGGCGCGGCGCGTCGTGCCGCGCGCTGGTCGCGCGCGAACGGCGGGAGGAGAGGCTTTCGCCCGTTTGTAACGGGCATGTGACAGATTCCCGAGGATCGGTTGGTGTGCTTCCGATCGTTCGGTATACGGGATAACATACTGAGAAACATCGTGATCTTTCGGTGATATCTAATACTCGGCATATATGTCGATATTCCTGTGCTTGTTCGGTCGGACGGAGTGGATAGCGAGATGGAAGATGTCTGAGGGGACCGTCACGCAGGCAGTGAGACGACTGAAGGTCGAACAGGAGACGGATCCCGCCTCCTGGATAAGGCCCATCGTCGCGATCATCCTGTTCTTCCCGACCGGCTGCCTTGTGCTGGCCCACACCATCACATCGAGGAGCCTGCGCGCCGAGGGCCGTTTCTCCGAGGCGCGCGTCTCCTATCTCAAAGCGCGGCACTGGATGCAGAACACGGTGGTCATCCTGATCTCTCTGCTCGTCGCGTTGGTCATACTCGCCATGCTGACGGCGAACGACTTCTCGATCGTGCGCCGTTTCTTCGACGTCGAGCTGATCACCGAGGCCGCACCGCGGATCTTGAAGGGGTTCTGGCTCAACGTCCAGATCTTCATGGTCGCTGAGGTCGCCGTGCTGGTGTGGTCACTGGTGGTCGCCGTGCTGCGCAGTCTCCCCGGCCGTGCGGCCCGTCCCATCCGGTTCCTGATGATCTGCTACGTCGACCTGTTCCGGGGGCTGCCGGAGCTGATCATCATCCTGTTGATCGTCTACGGTCTGCATCAGACCGGTCTCCCGCTCCTCTCAGAGCTCAACGACTTCTGGGCGATCGTCCTCGCGATCACACTGACTTTCGGCGCCTATCTCGGCGAGACCATGCGCGGTGCGATGGACGACGTGCATCCCAGCCAGGTCGCGGCGGCACGCTCCCTCGGGCTGAGTCACGGTCAGGCGCTGCGCTACATCGTGATCCCGACCGCCATGCGGTCGATCACGGTGCCGTTGATCAACGGCTTCATCAGCCTGCAGAAGACCACGGCGCTGGTGAGCATCGTCGGGATGATGGACTCCGTCAACTATGCCCAGGCGTATGCCATCTCGCAGGCCAACCTGTCCGCCCTCACGGGAGCGGCGCTCTGCTTCCTCATCATCACGGTGCCGCTCACGCGGGTAGCCGACAGCCTCATGAAGCGGGACAGCCAGCGAGTGTTCGGAGGTGGGCGATGAGCGCCCTCGTGGAAATCCAAAATGTCCGGAAGAGCTACGGCGACCATGTGGTCCTCGACGACCTCAAAATGTCCATCGCCGAGCACGAGGTCGTCTGTCTCATTGGCGCATCCGGGTCGGGCAAGTCGACTCTGCTGCGCTGCATCAACGCCCTGGAGACGATCGACTCGGGGCAGGTCTACGTCGCCGGTGAACCGGTTCACGGCGAGTGGGTCGACGTGAACGCCATCAGAGAGAACATCGGCATGGTGTTCCAGCAGTTCAACCTGTTCCCGCGGCTCAGCGTGATCGACAACATCACGCTCGCGCCGCGGAAAGTGCTCCGGCTCCCCAAGGGGCAGGCGCGTGAGCTCGGGATGGAGTGGCTGGAGCGTGTCGGTCTGGCCGACAAAGCGGACGCACTGCCCGGCAAGCTCTCCGGCGGGCAGCAGCAGCGAGTCGCGATCGCGCGGGCTCTGGCCATGCAGCCCCGTGTCATGCTGCTCGACGAGATAACCTCGGCGCTCGACCCTGAACTCGTCGGCGAGGTTCTCGACATCGTGCGGCAGCTCGCGCAGAGCGGGATGACCCTGGTGCTTGCGACCCACGAGATGGCCTTCGCCCAGGAAGTCTCCGACCGGGTGTGCTTCCTGGTCGCGGGTCAGATCTACGAGGAGGGCCCCCCTTCCGAGATCCTGGTGAACCCCCAGCGAGAGCTCACACGCGGCTTTCTGCGACGTGTGGTCGAGGCAGGGCGGATGTGAGCGGAATCGCCGGTACGAGAGATCGGAGCGTTGCGCCTGCCGATCTCGGCGACGTCGCCGGACGGTTCCCGACCGGTGTCGTCGTCGTCACTACCACCGCGGACGGCTCCCCGTCAGGCATGACCGCCAGTTCCTTCACCTACGTTTCGATGCGCCCGCCCACTGTGCTGGTGTGCGTCAACCGGGACAACCGTGTGTACCGCGAGATCACGCGCAGCCGGGTCTACGCGGTCAATGTGCTCGGGGGCTCGCAGGGGTGGATCGCCCAGAATTTCGCCGTTCCGGGTCGGTCGCAGGCCGAGCGGTTCGCGCGCGTCGCGCATCGGCCCGCGCAGACGGGAAGCCCGGTGCTGATCGATGCCAGTGGGTGGCTCGACTGTCAGGTGATGGATGTCGTGGAGAGCGGAACGCACGCCGTCTTCGTCGCCGAGGTGCTCGCAGCCGGATACGACGTATGGAATGAGACCCCCTTGGTCTACTACCGGCGTGCGATGTTCCCCCTGGAGGAGGAGCGATGAGCGCGCACGGAGCTGCCGCGGTCGAACTGTGCGGGCTGGCTCGTGAGGTGCTGGGCGCGGAGCGGGTCGTCCTCTGGCGCCCTTCGTCCGGAGGCACCGAGCTCGTCGTCGCCGCGAGCGATCCCGGGACGGGCTCCGGACCGGCCGGTGCGCTCTCGCTGGAGAGGGAGGACAGTCGGGACACCAGCGTCCTGGCGTTCCGCGCCGGCCGCCCGATGATTCAGAGCGTGACCACGCGCATCAGCGCGGAGGCCGATCTGGCCGGGATCCGTGATCAACACGACGACGAGGCCTGCGTCGCGGGCTGGCCGGTCGTCGTGGAGGAGGAGACGCGTGCTGTGCTGTCCTGCTACTGGGCGGGTGCGCGAGGGGTGAGCCGGCGGGACGTCGAGATCCTCGATCGGCTTGCCCGGCTGGCCGGGCCCGCCGCCGAGCCGGAGGAGCCGCCGGCGCCGGTCGACGGGACCCTGCACGTGGCGCAGGCGAAGCTGCTCGGCATCCTCGCGGGGAGCCAGCGTAACGTCGCGGATCGCGTCGCCTATGTTCTCGCCAACCATCTCGAATGCGCGGTCGTCGTCCTCGGCGCGCAACGGCAGGTCGTCGCGACGGCGGGGCGGCCGAGCCTCGTCGCCGCGGTGCGGCAGGGGATTATGGATGCGGGCGAGGGTGAACTTGCTGCCTCCTGCGCTCATGAGCCGATCCCGAGCTCGGTCCTTGCGGAGCCGGGGACGCGCCCTTACGGATGGATCGTGCTTTCGGCGTCCGTCGCAGGCGGCGGAGCCGAACTGCTTCGCAACGGTGCGCTGGCGCTCTCGGCGTATTGGTCCTGGACCGAGGAGCAGCCGCTTGTGGCCACCACGGTCGCGCCGCTCATGTTGCTCTCCGTGCTGCAAGGGGACGTCGGACGTCCGCGTCTGGAGATCGCGTACGGACTGTTCGGGCTCTCACCCGGCAGCGAGCTCTCCCTCGCTGTGCTGGACTGCACGACTCCCGAGAACGCGTTCCGCGTCAGCGGCCGGGCGTCGGGTCTGCGGGAGGCGGGCATCGACGTCGTGACCGGCGTCGCCGAGGCGCACCTGGTCACCCTGCTGCTGCGCGGAGCTTCGCCCGGCGATCTGGCGACGGCCGTGGAGAAGGCTCTGCCCGGCGTCGCCGCGCAGGGCTCCAGCGGGGTGTTCCGCGGCCTGGAGGGGCTTGCAGGACATCGACAGGAGGCTCTGCTCGCGCTCGATGTCGCTCGTTCGATGGGCAGGCCTGTCCGATTCGCCGAGTTGGGCCGCTCGGCGGTCCTGTTCCATCGCCTCGCCGGTAGCGACGTGCGCCAACTCGTCGACGAGATCCTGATGCCGTTGCGCACGGCGCCGGGACCCGGATCGCACAGCCTGCTCGACGTCGTGGAGCGCGTTGTCGCCGCTGACGGGGAGCGGGGCGGGGACGTCGCGGGCTCGCTCGGCGTGTGCGACGCCGAGCTTTCGGGAGCGCTCGACGATGTCCGCAGCCTCACGGATCTCGATCTGCGGCGCGTCGACGACGCCGGCCTGCTCGCGATGGTCGTGAACTGGGACCGCATCGGCCGGGGGCTGTGATGGGCTCAGGCGTTCTGCGTCCGATCGGCGCGGTCCGGATCTGCGGTGATCATCAGGTTCTCGTCGAGCTCGAAGCCCTGCCTCTCGAGCAGAAGCCGCGTCGACAGCGCAATGTGGTCGGTGAGCGCCGCGACAGCCGCGTCCTCGTCCCCTGTGAGCGCCAGATCCGCCAGCCGTCGGTGTTCCGCCGAGGTGTCGCGGGCGGCAGGGTTGCCGGCCTGTTCGTACCAGCCCGGATACAGTTGGGCGCGCTCGCGCAGCCGGAGGGCGATTCCGGCGATCGTGTGATTGCCGGAGCCGGCCAGCAGCGTCGCGTGGAAGCGGTCGTGGACCTCGGGCCACGACCGCCCGTTGCCGGCGTTGTGGAGGGCGAACGGCGTCCGATCCAGCACGTGGAACGCCGCGAGGACCTCGGACTCCCAGGTGATGCCGCCCCGACGGATCGAATCACGGAAGGCACCGCCCTCGACGATCATCCGCGCGTGCGTGAGGTCGACGAACTCCTCGGGGGTCATGTTCTCCACCGTGAAGCCCCGCTGTGGATTGAAGGTGACGATGCCCTCGCCCACGAGGCGCATCAGCGCCTCCCGGGCGACGGTCCGACTCACGTTCAGTCGTTGGGTGAGGGTGTCGAGCTTCAGCCGTTGACCTTGGATGAACTCCCCGCGAATGAACTCGGCGCGCAGAGCGGAGTAGAGCTCATGCGCGGCTGTGGTTGGCGTCCCCTTGCCCGTCATGCCTCGGAGCATACCTCAGCTCCGATAACGGCGAATATAAGAAGGTTCATAGATATAAATACTGAATATCGAAAATCAGAAATATTGACGATGTCATCTGCGCCTCGATCTCGGAGGTCAGTCGAAGGGAAGCGCCCATGAAGATCGGAAACCTCAGAGGACGTGCGGTCCTCCTCGTCGACGGCGCCGCCGTCGACATCGAGCGTGCGAGCGAGGGGCGGTTCTCCGCGGACGTCGACGAGGTCTTCCGGGACTGGGAGCGATTCCGTTCGTGGGCGTCCGGTGCCGTCGAGGGGCTTGCGAGCGCGGCCGAGCCGTTCGTCGTCTCGGACCTGCGTGCGCCCGTCATCGTGCCCCGCCAGATCTTCGCGATCGGGCTCAACTATGCCGAGCATGCGGCGGAGACGAAACTCGTCGGGGATCGTGAGCTCGTCGTCTTCACGAAGTTCGCCACATCCCTGGTCGGGCCCGAGGCAGAGGTGTCGCTGCCCGCGGACACCGTCGACTGGGAGGTCGAGATCGCGGCGGTGATCGGCCGCGAGGCGGCATCGGTCGACCCGGCGTCGGCCTGGCAGCACGTCGCGGGTCTCGCCGTCAGCCAGGATCTCTCCGAGCGCGCGATGCAGATGACGGGCGTGGCGCCGCAGTTCAGTCTCGCGAAGTCCTTCCCGGGCTTCTCGCCCGTCGGCCCCTGGGTCGTCACCGTCGACGAGTTCGAGGATCCCGACGGCATCGCGTTCGGCTGCAGCGTCAACGGCGAGACCGTGCAGTCCGGTACGACCGCCGAACTGATCTTCTCCATTCCGGAGATCATCGCCGAGCTCTCCGCCGTGGTCACGCTCCTCCCCGGCGACCTCATCTTCACCGGGACCCCGTCGGGCGTGGGGATGGCCCGCACGCCGCCGGTCTATCTCAAGCCCGGCGACGAGCTCGTGAGCTGGGCGGATGGCATCGGCACGATCCGTACCGCTTTCGTCTGACAGCGGGAAACGGATCGGAGAGACACAGAATGCGCGTCAAGATCACAGCACCCCTCGTCGCGGTCGGAGCCGCCGTCACGGCCGCAGCGCTGCTCGCCCGCCGCGATTACGACGCGTGGGTCGGCCTCGGTCCCGGTGGCCTGCCACACACGTTCCGTGGCTGGCTCACCATGACGAGACACCGTCTGGACATCGTCCGCCGTGGGTATCCGCCACGCGACGCGGCGGCGCTCGAGGAGCGAGCGGCGCCGACGGCGGGCGGTCCGTTCCTGGCAGGGCTTCCTGCCCGCCGCGGCGACCGACCGCGAGTCGAGCCGTTCCCCATCCCGCACAGGCTGGCCTCGTGCGCTGCCGAAGCCGGGTTGATCGCCGCTTTGCAGGATGCGTTCACCGAGCGGGCTGGCCGCGATCGGGAACGGATCGTGCTGGCCAAGAGCCACTTCGAGATGCACAACGTCGCGGTCACGGCGCGCCTAATCCGCTACGACCACGTCGATGCGCTGATGGCTCATGGCGAAGTCGGGCATGTCCATCCCAGCGACGGCTCGATGCACATGGTGCTGCATCCGCTGGATGCCGCCGCCGCGATCCGTGCGGGCTGGGGCGAACTGCACCCGCTCAGCGGTATGGGGTGGCTCCCCGGCGCGTACCTCATGGTGTACCCGCCGACGAGCGAGGAGGAGCTTTCCGTGGTCCTCCAGCTCCTGGACGCAGCGATCGAATACGTCCTCGGCTGAACAGCGCCGAGGAGGAGCAGGAACCGAAATCCAAACCCGGTGCGACCGCACCGAACGAAAGGAAATGTGATGCGCAACACCCGTAGAGGCAGGCGGACGCTTGCCACCACTGTCGCGTTGCTGACCGTCGGGGCGCTCGCCCTCGGCGGCTGCGCCTCGGATGCCTCTTCCGAGTCCGAGGACACCAGCGACTCGGCGAACACCGTCACCATAGAGGGGTTCACACCCTACAAAGAGGATACGCTGACCGTCGCCGTCTGGGGTCTTCCCTCCACCGGAGACTTCGACGGGCTGGACACCGACGACCCGGGCGACGGGTTCGGCAGCCAGATCGTCCACCAGATGGCGGAGGACTTCGGACTGTCCAACGTGGAGGTCGTGGTGCGCAACTTCGCCGCCACCACCTCCGGCAACGTCACGGACTTCGACATCGCCTACGCCCCTTCGCCGACGGAGGAGCGTCAGCAGGTGGCGGAGTTCAGCGACTGCTTCTGGTCGCAGGCGAGCGTCGTGATGACCAGCAAGGATCTCGACCTCGAGACGGTCGAAGATCTGAAAGAGCTGCAGTGGGGCGTGACGCTCGGCTCCGTTCAAGCGTCGATCATCACGGACGAGGTCCAGCCGTACAGCGAGCCCAACCAGTTCAACGGCGTGACCGAGCTGTACCCGGCGCTGTTGAACGGCACGGTCGACGCAGTCGTCGGCAGCGTCGCGGACGTGGTCCCGTATCTGAACAACGAAGAGTACGCCGACTTCGACGTCCATGTGCGGCTGGTCCCGTCCGATGACATCCAGTCGGTCACCTGCTCGGCGATGCTCCTCCCGGAGGGCTCCACGAACGTCGACCTGGTGAACCAGGCGCTGGCAGCCATGGAGTCTAGCGGCCAGCTCGAGGAGTGGTACGAGGAGTACTACGTGCCCAATTACGACGGCCTTGACCCGGAGGCGTTGCCGACCATCGACGTCGGCTAAGGCGCTGGGGT
>JASGDW010000153.1:0-3948 GCA_047606965.1 Microbacterium sp. | reverse complement strand
GTCGGCGCAGACGCTGCTGGCGACGCTGCGCGAGCTCGGCCATGCTGTCGCCCGGACGGCGGCCCGCCGCATCCTGTTCGTCAACGGGCACGGCGGCAACGTGCCCGTGCTCCAGCTCGCGCTGCGGGAGCTGCGCATCGCCGAAGGGTTGCTGACCTTCTCCGGCACCGCCTTCGCCCCCCATCTGGTCCCGGTCCCCGCGGCCGTGGCCGCGGGCGAGCGGGGACTCGCGGTGCACGCCGGCGCCGCCGAGACCTCGCTCATGCTGTGGCTCCGGCCGGAGGCGGTGGACCTCGACCTGGCCGCGGGAACCGTGCCCGTCCACCTGGAGCGCTATCGCACGATCGGCTTCCGGGGCGCGGCGCTCTCGTTCGGGTGGAGCTCGCAGGACGTCTCCGCCGACGGCGTGATCGGAGATCCGCGGCGGGCGAGCGCGGACTACGGCCGCGCGCTGTTCGAGGCCACGACCGCGCAGCTGGCGGAGGCGATCGCGGAGGTCTCGGCGTTCTCGTTCGCCGCAGGCGGGGCCCCGCTCGCCGCCGAGGCGACCGGGGTGCGCCCGGATGCGGCGCACGCCGCGCAGGGCGAGGAAGGATCGTGACCTCGGCGACGCTGTTCCCCGACCCCGACCGTCCCGCGGCCGACCCCCACGACGTGCTCGCGGTGTGGCTCCGGGACGAGCCCGCCGCCCGCGAGCTCATGACGCTCAGCACGGTCGACGCCGACGGCCGGCCGAGCAGCCGTGTGCTGGTGCTCTCCTCCCACGACCCCGAGGGGCTGCGCTTCCACACCGATGCGCGCAGCGACAAGGTGCGGGCGCTCTCGGGCACGCCCGCGGCGACGGCCTCGTTCCTGTGGGCGGACCGTGCCCGGCACCTCGTCGTCCGGGGTCGGGTGCGGGCCGAGAGCGCGGCGGACGCGGCGCAGGCCTTCGCGCGCCGGCCGCTCGGGCTGAAGGTCCTGGCGTGGCTGAACGACGACGACTTCGCCGCGCTGCCGATGCCCGAGCGACGTGCGCGCTGGGCGCGGCAGGAGAGCGCCGCGCAGACGCGGTCGGTGCCGCCCACCTGGACGGGCTACGTCCTCGTGCCCGACGAGATCACCTTCTGGCAGGGCACGGCCGGCGCCGGGAGCGTCCGGGTGCGCTACCGGAGGGAGCCCGGCGCCCAGACGGCATGGCACGTGCGCGTGCTGCCGGGCTGAGCGGTCCGGGTCACGCGACGACCGGCGCCGGCAGCTTGCCCGGGTTGAGCAGTCCGTAGGGGTCGCCGTGGCGGGCGGCGGCGTGCAGCCGCGCGTCGGCGCCCGCCAGCATCCAGCTGTGGCAGTCGTGGGCGCCGATCCCGGCCTCGGCGAGGCGGGTGATCGCGGTCGCCACGTCGTCCGGGTGCCGGTAGGGCAGCATCAGCATCCCGAAGTTGACCGAGTGTCCGAGCTCGAGGTGCAGGAGCGCGTCGCCGAACAGCGCGCGCACCGCATCCGGGTCCTCCAGCAGCGCGTCGCCGAACACCTCCAGGTGGAAGTGCTCGCCGGCATGCGCGCGCAGGAACCACCAGGCGGGGTGGTTGTATGCGGTCATGCTCATCTTCATGGTCTCGGCGTAGCCGCGGCGCACGTCCTCGACCCGGCCGCCGTGGGCCTCGACGATCGCCCGGGCGTCGGCGACCGTGCCGGGGGCGAGCACGGCGCGCAGGCTCGCGCGCGCGGGGTCGACGGCCTCGTCGCGGGGGAGGGCCGCGGCGATCTCGGCGTCGTCCGCGGAGACGAGCCGGGGCGGGGGAGTGAGCGCGCCCAGCAGCCGGAAGGTCGCGGCGGCGTCGGCGAGCCGGTCGAAGCTGGCGTAGAGCGGATGCCAGTCGACCTCGGGGCGCAGCCTCACCGTGGCGCGCACGATGACCCCTGCCACCCCGAAGCTGTGGAGGTAAGGGAGCACGGCGTCCCCGGTCACGTGCTCGATCCGCGCGTCCTCGTGGGCGTGGACGACGTCGAGGGCGACGACGAAGCCCTGTCGCGTGTTGCCGAACTCGATCGTGCCCGCCCCTCCCGATCCTCCGGCCAGGAAACCCCCGATCGAGCTCTGGACGGTGGACGGCATGAGGACCAGCTCCTGGCCGCTCGCGCGCGCCGCGAGGTCGATCGCGCGGATGCGTGCGCCTGCCTCGACCGTGATCGTGCCGTCCCCGGCGGGACAGACGGCGCTCAGCCGGCCGGTGTCGAGCACGATGCCGCCGTGCAGCGGGATCCCCTGGCCGTAGTTGCCCGTGCCGCGCCCGCGGGCGGTGACCGGGATCCCGTGCCGGACGGCGGCCGAGAGGACGAGTGGGACCTCGTCGACGGTGCGCGGCGTGATCACGACGTCGGCGAGCCCCAGCGGCAGCTGCTCGGCCAGGACGGGAGACATCGCCGCGCCGTCGACCGAGGCGCGTTCGCGCTGGCGCAGGTCGAGCGCGATTCCGCCCGGATCGATCGCAGCCCGGAGGTCGGTCAGGAGGGCGTCCAGTGCGTCGTGGGGCGTTCGGTTCTGGTTCATGCGAGGCCGATCTGGAAGAAAAGTTACAAATACTTACATTAGCGTGCGGCCAGAGGCGATCGAAGGGCACGTCGCCAGGGAATCGGGGGGCTCAGGCGGGGTACTGCACCATGAGCACGGTCGCCGCGCGGGTACCGACCGAGTGGTAGCGGTGCAGCATCCGCCCGGGACAGATCACGCTCTGGCCCGCGCGCAGCAGCTGCACGGTCGCGCCAGACTCGGCGGAGGCGCGCATCTCGAACTCGATGTTCCCGGTCGCGACGTAGATGAACTCGGGGCGTTCATGCGAGAAGTACTCCCCGCTCTCGAACGGCAGCTCCGCGAACTCGGTGATGTCCACCTGTGCGTCGGTGTGCATCAGCAGCCGTGCGCGGGAGGGCGAGGCATCCGCGCCGAGCGGCGATTCCGGGGCCAGCGGCGCGTCTGGGCCCGCGGCGAGCGCGAGCAGCTCCTGCTGCGTCGTCTGCAGCGTCTCGGCCACCATGAACAGCGAGCGCATGCTCGCGCGGGTGCGGCCGCGTTCGAGCTGGCTCAGGAACGAGTGCGAGAGCCCGGTGCGCTCGGCCACCTCCACCAGTCGCAGCCCGAGGTCGGTGCGCCGCTGCCGGATCACCGCGCCCAGCGTGCGTGCGAACGCGTCGACCTCGGTCGTGCTCGTCTTCTCGGTCATCGCAGCCTCCCCGCGCCCCCGCTGGGCGCCGCTTTGACAGTATCGCTTACATGTACCATGTCCGCATGCCGAGCGAACGCCGACCCGCCCCTCCCGTAAGCGTCGACGCGGCGACGGTCGCAGAGTGGACCCGGGCGCTCGCGGAGCCCGTCGGGGATCCCGGCGGCGGGGCCGCTGGCGCGCTCGCGCTCGCCCTCGCGGCGTCGCTCGTGTCGATGGTGGCCGGGTACTCGGTCGCATCCGCCGAGCCCGGCGAGGCCGACCGCCTCGGTGAGCGCGCCGGGGGGCTGCGCACCCGTGCGCTCGAGCTGGCCGACCTCGACGGGAGGGCCTCCGGACGGCTGTCCGCGGCGTTCCGGCTCCCCGAGGGCTCCGAACGCGACCGCGAGGTGCATGAGGCGAGCCTCGCCGCGGCCTCGCTGTGCGTGCAGCTGACGGCGCTGGCGGTGCCCGCGGTCGACGACCTCGAGCGGCTCGCCGAGGTCGGCAACCCGGCGCTGATCGCCGACGTCGTCGTGGCGACGACCCTGCTGCGCTCGGCGCTGGTCGCGTTCCGGACGAACATCGGCGTCGACCTGCGGATGTGGGCCGGCGATGACGACGGGGGGACGGCGGCAGCGTACCCCGGGATCCGCGAGGCGCTGGACGCCGCGATCGATGCGGCGTCCAGGCTCGACCGGCTGCAGCAGCGGCTCGACGGGCGCGTGCTCCCGGCCTGAGCGCGCTTGGCCGGTCACGAGCCGCCGCC
>JASGDW010000152.1:0-9543 GCA_047606965.1 Microbacterium sp. | reverse complement strand
GCGTTCGTCGCGGAGATCATCCAGGAGGCGAAGGACGCCTTCTGCGCGCTCTGGTGCAGCGGCCCCATGGTCGTGCCCTCGTCGAGCCGGGACCGGTGCACGAAGACGCGCTTCGCGTTCATGCAGATCTGGCCGGTCGTGTCGTAGATCGCTGCGTACAGCCGGTCCAGGTGGGTGTCGTCGATGATCGCGTCCTCCAGCAGGACGGCCGCGTCGTTGCCGCCGAGCTCCAGGGTCACCCGGGTCAGGGACCTCGCGGCCATCTCCATGATCCGCTTGCCGCCGTTCACGCTGCCGGTGAAGCAGACCTTGTCGACGTCGGTGATCAGACCCGCCATGTCCTCGTCCCGGCCCGTGACGACGTTCAGGACGCCGGGGGGCAGCTTCTCGGCGACGCGCTGCACGACCCGTGTGGTCGCCAGCGGCGCGGAGGGCGGCGGCTTCACGATCGCGGTGTTGCCGGCCAGCAGCGCGTGCGGGAGCGCCGCCCCGAGGATCGCGATCGGCCAGTTGAACGGCACGATCACGGTCACCACCCCGAGCGGCTGGTGGGCGACCTGTGTCGAGACCGGGATGGCGCCGGGCACGGCCGGCAGCGTGTGCCCCTTCTCCACCTCGTCCGCGAGCGCCAGCGCCAGATTCCAGCGGATCTCGAACACGAGCGCGTCGACCCACGCCTCCATCCGGATCTTCCCGTTCTCCTGGGAGAGGATCGCCGCGTCGGCGTCGCGATCGTCGGCGATCCCCGCGATCGCCTCCGCCATGAGCCGCGCGCGCTCGGCCGCGCCCAGCGCCGCCCAGGCCGGGTACGCTTGTCTCGCCGCCGCGACGGCATCCGCCACATCCGCCGGGGACGCGGCGGCCGCCTCGCCCACCACGGCGCCCGGTCTGCCCGGATCGGCGACCGTCAGCACCGCCGCCGTGAAACGCTCCGCACCGCCGATGAACAGCCCCGTGCGCACCGCCGTCGCGGTGCCTTGTGCGTCCGTCATCACATCACCTCTCTGTGTCGTGTCTGCGGTCCCTCCGGGCCCGCATACGAACGAGTTTAGAAACTTTCTTGTTTGCTTGTAAATGAGATCGTGCTACTTTCCTCACGACGCCGCGACGTCGCGGCGCACGAGAGCAGATGAGAGTCGACGCCGACCCGGTGTTCAGGCCAGCGCGTCGCCCCTCCAGGAGGATGCGATGAGCCCCACGTCTCTGACCGGCGTCGATGCCCGACCCGGCGTCGCGCAGCTCGAAGACCTCGCCTTCGAGCTGCGAGAGAAGCTGCTGCACCTGTGCGGGACGTACGAAGGCGCCGTCCACATCGGCGGCGACCTCTCGGCCGCGGACATCCTCACCGTGCTGTTCCAGTACGGGATGAACGTCGACCCGAGCGACATCGCGAACCCGGAGCGCGACCGCTTCGTGCTGAGCAAAGGTCACGCCGCGGTGTGCATGTACATCGCCATGGCGATCCGCGGCTTCTTCTCCTACGACGAGATCGTCGACACCTACGGCCGGCTCGACAGCGCCTACGGCATGCACCCGTGCAAGGTTCAGCTGCCCGGGGTGGAGGCCTCCACCGGCTCGCTCGGCCACGGCCTGCCCATCGCGGTCGGCATGGCGCTCGGCGCCCGAGGCCGCGGCGATGGCCATCGGGTGTTCAGCCTGCTCGGCGACGGCGAGACGGGCGAGGGATCGGTCTGGGAGGCGGCGATGGCCGCCCGCAGCAACCGGCTCGGCAACCTCGTCGTGTTCGTCGACCGCAACCGGCAGCTCATGACGAGCTTCGCCGAGGAGCGCGTCGTCTTCGAGCCGTACCCGGACAAGTGGCGGGCCTTCGGCTGGAACGTGGTCGAGATCGACGGCCACGACATGTCCCAGCTCGTCGCCGCCGTGGACGCCCTGCCGGCATCCGACAGCGACACCCCCACCGTGATCGTCGCCGAGACCGTCAAGGGCAAGGGCGTCGACTTCATGGAACGGAACCTCGCATGGCACGCCGGGTCGCTCGGCGCCGCGGATCTGGAACGCGCCCTCGCCGCGCTGAACGCCACTCGCGACAGGGAGGCCGTCCGATGCCCGTGACCTTCACCTTCGGGGAGATGCTCTCGGCCCGCTCCGTCATCGGGTCGACCCTGGCCGAGCTCGGCGACGAGCACCCGAACCTCTACGTGCTCACCCCCGACATCGGGGCCACGCTCGTGGAGTTCCGCGACCGGTTCCCGGAGCGCTTCATCGACGTCGGCCTGGCCGAGCAGGCGTGCGTCGGCATCGCCTCCGGCCTCGCCTACGACGGCAACATCCCCGTCGTGTCCGGCATGCTGCCGTTCCTGTCGATGCGGGCGTTGGAGCAGGTGCGCTCGGACGTGTGCTATCCGAACCTGCCGGTCAAGATCATCGGCACGCACGGCGGCCTCGTCGGCAACGGCGGCTCGACGCACTACGCCGTCGAGGACCTCACCCTCATGGGGGCGCTGACGAACATGACCGTCACCTCCGTCGGCGACCCCGCGATGGTCGGCGAGGTCATCCGGCAGTCGATGACGATGACCGGGCCCATCTACATCCGCCTCGCCGTCGGCAAGAAGGACAGGGTGCTCTACCGGCCCGGTGAGCACGAGGTGCGCATCGGCACGGGCATCGTGGCCCGTGAGGGCACGGACGCCACCGTCTTCACCCACGGCACGACCGTCGCCCAGGCCCTGGACGCCGCCGACGAGCTCGCCGAGGAGGGCCGTTCGATCCGGGTGGTCGACATGTGGACGCTCAAGCCCATCGACGTCGACCTGGTGCTGCGCAGCGCCGCGGAGACCGGCGGTCGGTTCGTGGTGCTCGAGGACCACCTCGCCTACGGCGGCCTCGCCACCCGCATCGCCGACGTCGTCGCCGACAACGGCGTGCGCCTGACCGCGTTCGAGCGGCTCGGCATCCCGCAGGTCTACGCCGGCTTCGGCGAGGACGAGCAGCTGCGCGACAAGCACGGCTACGGGCTCGCCGACACCGTCGCCGCCCTGCGGCGGGTCGTCGCGGCGGTCTGAGGACGGGGGGAGCACGACGATGAGGACGGTGGCCGTCACCCGGATCGGCAGCCTGCGCGACCCCGACGAGCAGACCCGCGGACGCATCGGCCTGGTCGACCTCCCCGAGCCGGAACTCGGTCCCGAGGACGTCCGCATCCGCGTCGCCTACGCCGCCATCTGCGGATCCGACCCCCATGTGGCGGAGGGCTTCTTCGGCACCGACGTGCCGATCGGGCTGGGGCACGAGCTGTCGGGCGTGATCGAGGCGCTCGGCGAACGGGCGACCCGCAACGGGCTGCGGGTCGGCGACCGTGTCGCCGGCAACTTCCTGCGCTTCTGCGGCACCTGCCGCCCCTGCCAGGAGGGCCGCCAGCAGTTCTGCGAGCACATCCAGGAGTACAACCGGCCCGGCATGGCAGAGACCGTCACCTGGCACGAGTCGCAGGTCTACCCGCTGCCCGACGAGGTCTCGCTGCTGCAGGGGTGCCTGTTGGAGCCGACGTCCGTGGCGGTGCGCATCACCGACAAGACGAACCTCAGGGTCGGCGATCGGGTGCTGGTCTGCGGCGGCGGACCGATCGGACAGCTGACCCTGCAGGTGCTCAAGCTGCACGGGGCGACGAGCCTCACGATGGTCGAGCCGATCGCCGCGCGTCGTGAGATGGCGCTGCGCCACGGCGCCGAGTTCGTCATCGACCCGATGAGCGAGGACCAGGACGCGCGCGCCGCCGAGATCACCGGAGGCCGCGGCTACGACGTCGTCGTGGACGCGTCCGGGTCGGTGCACGCGGTGCGCGCCCTCCTGGACCTCGCCGGCAAGGGCGCGACGGTCGTGTACGGCGCGATGTACCCACAGCGCTTCGAGCTGCCGCTGGACCTCTCCCACTACCTCTACCTGAAAGAGCTCACCCTCACCGGCGTCTTCGTCTCGCCCTACGCCTTCCCCCGCGCGCTGCAGATCCTGCCGCACCTGGACCTGGGGGAGCTGACGCGGGCCGTGTTCCCGATCGAGCAGGCCGTGGAGGCGTTCGCGACGCACGTCTCGGGCGCCTACCCGAAGGTCGTCATCCGCTGCAACGAGCTCGAGGACACGACGCCATGACCCTGACCCAGCCCCGGATCGTGATGGCCGAGGCGCCCCCCGCGCTGGAGGCCGTCGACATCGTCAAGAGCTTCGACGGCGTGCACGCGCTCAAGGGCGCGGGCCTGTCGGTGCGCCGGGGGGAGATCCACGCCCTGCTCGGCGAGAACGGCGCCGGGAAGTCCACCCTCATCAAGATCGTCACCGGCCTGCTCGCTCCGGACGCCGGAACGATCCGACGCTCGGGCCGGCCCGTCGAGTTCGCGAGCGTGCGCTCCGCGCACCGGGCCGGGATCGTCGCGCTCTACCAGGAGCTGTCCATCGTCCCGACGACCTCGGTCGCCGAGAACATCCTGCTCGGGGACCAGCTGCCCAGCCGCGGCGGCGTCGTCGACCGGCGCGCCCTGCACCGGCGCGCGCAGGAGCAGCTCGACCGGCTCAACCAGCGCATCCCGCTGCGCAGGCTCGCCGGCGACCTGTCCCCCGTGCAGCAGACGATGGTCGCCGTCGCGAGGGCGCTCGCGACGGACGCCCAGGTGCTCATCCTCGACGAGCCCACCGCATCCCTCACCGACACCGAGATCCGCGAGGTCTTCACGGCGCTGCGGACGCTCCGAGACGAAGGGGTGGCCATCGTCTACGTGTCGCACCGGCTCGAGGAGGTCTTCGAGCTCTGCGACCGGCTGACGATCATGCGCAACGGCGAGACCATCGTCACCGAGGACGTGGCCGCGACCACGATCGACGAGGTGATCTCGACGATGGTGGGGCGCTCCGCGGGCTCGCTCTACCCGGACCGGGCCGCCGCCGTCGGCGATGTGACGATCCGCGTCGAGCACCTCCACGGCAACCGTGTGAAGGACGTGTCCTTCGTCGCCCGTGCCGGTGAGGTGCTCGGCATCGGCGGGCTCGCCGGCTCGGGCCGCAGCGAGCTGCTGCGGCTGTTGGCGGGGGCCCAGAGGCTCCGTGCCGGCACCGTCGTGGTGGACGGCGTCAGGTACCCCGCCCGCACGTCCGTCGGTCGGATCCTGGACGCCGGCGTCGCGCTGGTGCCGGAGGAGCGCCGCAGCCAGGGCGTCATGCTCGGCGCGTCCATCCAGGACAACATCGCGCTGGCCAACATCGCCGCCGTCAGCCGCGGCGGCATGGTCTCCTCCTCGCGCATCGCGCAGATCGCGAAGCGCGGCATGGCCGACCTGCGGATCAGGGCGCGCAGCCCCCGACAGGCGGTGGGCCAGCTCTCCGGCGGCAACCAGCAGAAGGTCGTGCTCGCCAAGATGCTGGCCCGCCGCCCGAAGGTGCTGCTCATGGACGAGCCGACGCGCGGCATCGACGTCGGCACCAAGGCCGAGATCTACCGCCTCGTCCGCGAGCTCGCCGCGACCGGCACGACCGTGATCGCGGTCAGCTCCGAGCTCCCGGAGCTCATCGGCATGAGCGACCGGATCCTCATCATGCACGAGGGCTCGATCTCCGGCGACGTCGACGCGGACGCCGCCGATGACGAGCTCCTCCTCTCCTACGCCTACGGAAGGTCCGGATCATGACCACTCAGAAAGAGACCACCGGCACCGCGGCCGTCATGGTACAGCAGTCGCGCCGGGCCGGGGAGATGCTGCTGCGCGGCGGAACCGTGGTCGCGCTGCTCGTCCTCGTCCTCTTCTTCTTCGCGATGCGGCCGGACACGTTCCTCTCGTTCGTCAACGTGCGCAACATCCTCTATCAGATCTCGATCCTGGCGATCATCGCGGCCGCGCAGACCATCGTGATGGTCGTCGGAGACTTCGACCTGTCGGTGGGGGCGACCTCGAGCCTGGCCGGCTCGGTGGCCGCCGCCCTGATGATCGGCGGGAACCCGATCCCGGTCTCGATCCTCGGTGCGCTGGCCGTCGGCCTGCTGGTGGGCCTGGTCAACGGCGTCCTGATCGCCTATCTGAACCTGTCCGCGTTCGTCGCGACGCTGGCCACGATGACCTCGGTGGTGGGCCTGGCGTATCTGGTGACGGGAGGCACGACCCTGTTCGACATGCCGGACGACTTCGACCAGCTCGGACAGGGACGCGTGCTCAACATCCCGCTCCCGGTGTACCTGGCGGTCGTCATCGCGCTGGTGACCTGGGCGCTGCTGCGCTTCACCACCCTCGGCCGGCGCTGGCACGCCATCGGCGGCAACGTCGAGGTGGCGCGCCTGTCCGGCGTGAACGTGCGGTTCTCCCGGCTCCTCGCGTTCACGCTGGCCGGGTTCGTCTCCGCGATCGGCGGGATCCTGCTCGCCGCGCGGCTGGGCAGCGCCAGCGCCGAGCAGGGCGGCGACAACATGATGTTCTCTGTCGCCGCGGTCTTCCTCGGCATGACCGTCATCCGCTCGGGGGCCGCGAACCTCGGCGGCACGATGATCGGCGTCGCGATCATCGGCGTCATGAGCAACGGACTGAACATCCTGGGCGTCAACGCCTATGTGCAACAGGTCGTCACCGGCCTGATCATCATCGCCGCGGTCACGCTGTCGTCCTTCCGGACGCGAGAGCGGTGACGGTCGACCGGCGGACAGCATCCCACCCAAGAAGACGCGATCTCACGAAGGAGTAGATCCATGCGCACGAAGTTCAAGGCCGCCGCGGCACTCGTCGCCGTCGCGGCGGCGGCACTGACCGGATGCTCGGGTTCGAGCAGCGGCGGTGCCGGCACCGGCACGCCGTTGAAGGTCATCGCCTTCACCTCCGGAAACCAGACCCCGGTCGGCGCCTGGTGGGTGAAGGCCGTCACCGCGAAGGCGGACGAAGAGGGCTGGGATCTCACCATGATCCAGGGCGACTTCGACTTCCAGAAGATGAACCCGGCGGTGGAGAGCGCGATCGGCCAGGGCGCCGACGTGATCCTGGACGGGTTCACCGACGTCGACTCGATCGGCTCGATCGTGACCGCGGCGCAGGACGCCGGCATCCCGATCTTCGCGATCGACTCGGCCACCTCCGCCACCGACGCCTTCGCCATCAACATCACCACCGACCAGCAGGAGATCGTCGACAAGACCGTCGAGGCGATCGGCGACGACATCGGCGGGCTCGAGGGGAAGACCGTGATGGTCATCGGTCACGACCCGCACGCCGGCATCCGGCTGCGCTCGAACCTCGCGGTGACGGCGTTCGAGGACGCGGGCGCGACCGTCGTCGGCGCGGCGCCGCAGCAGGTCACGAACCCGGCCACCGGTCGCACCGAGGCCCTGAACCTGGTCGCCGACTATCTCTCGGCGCACCCGGACGGGCTGGACGCCGTCTGGGCGGGCTGGGACGACGCTGCGCTCGGGGCCGCCCAGGCGCTCTCCGAGGCCGGCTCGGACGCCCCGGTCACCGGTGTCGACGCGCTGGCCGAGACGCTGTCGTCGATCGAGTCGGGCGGCAACATGCTCGCCACCGTCGACCAGCCCTGGCCGAGCATCGTGGACTCGCTCTGGACGTACGTGCAGGCCTACGTCGCGGACGGCACCCTGCCGAGCACCGACTTCAGCGCGGTCGACGTGACCCTGGTGACCGAGGACAACGCCGCGACCACCACACCCTCCGATCAGCTCGACTGACCCGACCTGCTCCGGGCGCGGCCCGCACAGGCCGCGCCCGGAGCCCATCCCCTCACCCAGGAGTAGCCATGCGCCTTGACGACAGGGTCGCCCTCATCACGGGCGGCGCGAGTGGAATCGGTCTCGCGACCGTGCAGAAGTTCGTCCGCGAGGGCGCGAAGGTCATGATCGCCGACATCGACCTCGATCGGGCCCAGGCCGCGGCCGCCGCCGTCGCGGACGCCCGCGACGGCTCGATCGCCGCCGTGGGCGTGGACGTGTCGGTCTACGCGGAGGTCGAGGCGGCCGTCGCGGCGACGGTCGACGCGTTCGGCCGGCTCGACGTCATCTTCAACAACGCCGGGATCGCCGGCGGGCGCCCGCTGCTGGACCACGAACCCGACAGGGACTACGTCCCGATCATCCGCGTCGACCAGGACGGCGTCTACTACGGCATACTCGCCGCCGGGCGCCAGTTCCGCAGGCAGGGCGGCGGCGGGGTCATCATCAGCACCTCCTCCATCTACGGCGAGCAGGCCGCGGAACTGTCGTTCACCTACAGCGCCGCGAAGGCGGCCGTGATCTCCTTCACCCGCTCGGCGGCCTACGAACTGGCCGAGTACGGCATCCGCGCCGTCGCGATCACTCCGGGCCGGGTCGGCACGCCGATCATCAACCAGTTCAGCGACCAGCTGCGCGCCACCTTCGCCTCGGAGCAGTTGCGCGGCAGGCTCACCGCGCCCGAGGAGATCGCGGACGTCGTCGCCTTCCTCGCCTCCGACGAGGCGAACGCCATCAACGGCACGGTGGTCAGCGTCGACGACGGATACTCCGTCTTCAAGCAGCGTCTCGACCTGCCGGTGTTCTGAGGGCCGTCGTGGACCTCGACCTCGCCTGCCACCTGTCGGCACTGACCCCCGATCTCGATCCGGCGGTGCTCGCGCCCCTGCTGGCCGGTCTGCGCGAGGCCGGGTACCGGCGGGCGGTGCTGCCTCCGCTGAGCCCGGGGTCGGTCGACGCGTTCGCGCTGGCCGCCGTGTTCGCCCGCTCCGGCATCCGCCCCATCGCGATGTGCGGGCAGAGCCCCGACGCCGACGTCTCCTCGCCCGACGCCGCGGTGCGCAGGGCGGGCGCCGCCGCGCTGCGAGAGGCCGTCGACCTGGCCCTGCGGCTGGGCGCCGACCAGCTCAACGGGGTGCCGTACGGACTGTTCGGACACCCGCGGCAGCCGGTTCCGGCGTCCCTGCTCGCCCGCAGCGCCCGTGCGGTCGGCGAGATCGCGGACGAGGCCGCCGAGCAGGGCGTGCAGCTGACCTTCGAGGTGCTCAACCGATACGAGGAGTCGGCGCTGAACACGGCGGCCCAGGCGATGGACTACATCGAGGCGAGCGGTTCGGCGCATCTGGGCGTGCACCTGGACAGCTTCCACATGGCCATCGAGGAGAGCGACGCGGCGGGGGCCGTCCGGCTGGCGCTGCCGAGGCTGCGCTACCTGGAGCTGGGCCAGTCCGGCCGCGGCCCGCTCGGCTCGGGCGCCGTGGACGTGCCCGGGCTGGTGCGGGCGGCGCTGGACGCCGGCTACGAGGGGCGCTGGGGCGTCGAGGCCTTCTCGCGGCCGTTGGCCGGCGGCGCCGCGGACGCCCTGTCGATCTGGCGCGACACCTACCGTGACGGGCTCGCCCTCGCGGTCGACGCCGTCGGGGTCATCCGTCGAGGATGGTCCCAGAGCATCCGTGGACGCCGCGCGCCCGCCTAGACGACGTCCCCCCCGTCCCCCGCCCCGCCCCCGTCCTCGTTCCCGTTCCCGTTCCCGTCCTCGTTCCCGCGAGACTGCATCTGCGCGCCGAGACAGCACCCGCCGCTTGCGGTCTCGGCGCGCAGATGCAGTCTCGCGG
>JASGDW010000151.1:0-3196 GCA_047606965.1 Microbacterium sp. | reverse complement strand
GTGCCCGCGGCGCGGCGTGCCCGCGGCGGCGGGCGCCGCCGATAGGGTCGGGACGATGGGCGAGAGACTGTGCTCCAAGGTGGGCTGTGCGCGCGAGGCCGTGACGACGCTGACCTACGACTACGGCGACCAGATGGCCGCCGTCGGCCCGCTCGGCCGCGCCGGCGACCCGCACGCGCACGACCTCTGCCAGATCCACACCGACCGGCTGTCGGTCCCGAAGGGCTGGATCGTCATCCGGCACGAGACGCTGCGTCTCTGAACGCTCAGGCCCGATTCATCGCCCGGCCATTGTTTTGATACAGTCAAAACAGCGCTAGGGTGGGGGCATGCCCCACGGGATGCCGACACCGGATGCCGAGACCGCGATCCGCGGTGTCGGGCTGCGGGTCACGGCGACCCGTCGGGCCGTGCTCGACGCGCTCGGCTCCCACCCGCACGCCCGCGCCGACGAGGTGTTCGACCTCGTGCGCGACGGCCTCGACGCGCCCAGCATGCAGTCGGTCTACAACGCGCTCGGCGACTTCGTCGAGGCGGGCCTCGTGCGCCGGATCGAACCGGCCGGGCATCCGGGCCTCTACGAGGTGCGTGTCGACGACAACCACCATCACCTGGTGTGCAGCCGGTGCGGTCGTGTCGAGGACGTCGACTGCGTCGTCGGCGCCGCGCCGTGCCTGCGCCCCTCCGACGCGCGCGGCTACCGCGTCCACACCGCCGAGGTCACGTTCTGGGGCCTGTGCGGGCGGTGCGCCGCCGACCCTGACTCCACCACCCACCCATCATCAGAAAGGGAGCCACCGCAATGACGAACGCGGATGACACCGTCCCCCCGATCGGCGAGCACGCGAACGACATCGACCAGTCGGTCACGGTCGCGGACGCCGATCAGGCTGCCGCCGAGGAGGCCGTCGGCGGCTGCCCGGTCGTGCACGAGCTGCCGCGGCCGAGCCAAGGATCGGCCAACCACGTGTGGTGGCCGAACCAGCTGAACCTGAAGATCCTCGCGAAGAACTCCGAGGCGCGCAACCCGCTCGATCCCGGATTCGACTACAAGGCGGCGTTCGAGGCGCTCGACCTCGCCGCGGTGAAGGCCGACATCGCCGAGACGCTCACCACCAGTCAGGACTGGTGGCCGGCCGACTTCGGCAACTACGGCCCCCTCATCATCCGCATGGCCTGGCACTCGGCCGGCACCTACCGCGTCACCGACGGCCGCGGCGGCGGCGGGACCGGGCAGCAGCGGTTCGCGCCGCTGAACAGCTGGCCCGACAACGTCGGCCTGGACAAGGCCCGCCGCCTCCTGTGGCCCGTCAAGAAGAAGTACGGCCAGTCGATCTCCTGGGGCGACCTGATGATCCTGGCCGGCAACGTCGCCTTGGAGACCATGGGGTTCGCCACGTTCGGCTTCGCCGGCGGGCGGCCCGATGTGTGGGAGCCGGACGACGATGTGTACTGGGGCTCGGAGACGACCTGGCTCGGCACCGACAAGCGGTATTCGCACGGTCGTGAGGCCGACAAGCTCGACCGGCCCTTCGGTGCGACGACCATGGGCCTCATCTACGTCAACCCCGAGGGACCGGAGGGCGTGCCCGACCCGATCGCCGCGGCGCACGACATCCGCGAGACCTTCGGCCGCATGGCGATGAACGACGAGGAGACCGTCGCTCTCATCGCCGGTGGGCACACCTTCGGCAAGACCCACGGCGCCGCCCCCGACTCCCACGTCGGGGACAACCCGGAGGCCGCGGGCCTGGAGGAGCAGGGGCTGGGCTGGAAGAACGGCTTCGCCTCCGGCAAGGGCGACGACCAGATCACCTCGGGGCTCGAGGTCACCTGGACCTACCACCCCACCCGCTGGGACAACGAGTTCTTCCACATCCTCTACGCCTACGACTGGGAGCTGTTCCAGAGCCCGGCCGGCGCCAACCAGTGGCGGCCCAAGAACGGCGCCGGCGCCGACATGGTGCCCCTGGCCCACTCGACGGGCCGCCGGGAGCCGCGCATGCTCACGACCGACCTGTCGCTGCGGTTCGACCCCGAGTACGCGAAGATCTCCAGCCGTTTCCGCGACAACCCGGAGGAGTTCGCCGACGCCTTCGCCCGTGCCTGGTTCAAGCTCACCCACCGCGACCTCGGGCCCCGCGACCGGTACATCGGACCGGAGGTGCCCGAGGAGGTGCTCATCTGGCAGGACCCGGTGCCCGCGGTCGACCACGAGCTGATCGACGCGGACGACGCGGCGGCGCTGAAGGCCACGATCCTCGAGTCGGGGCTCACGGTCAGCGAATGGGTGCGCTTCGCCTGGGGCGCGGCGGCCTCGTTCCGCGGCAGCGACAAGCGCGGCGGCGTCAACGGCGCCCGCATCCGCCTGGCCCCGCAGAAGGACTGGGAGGTCAACGACCCGGCCCTGGTCGCGCGGGCGATCGCGGTCCTGGAGGAGGTCAAGGCCGGCTTCGACGGCGCGCAGATCGGCGGCAAGAGGGTGTCGCTGGCCGACCTGATCGTGCTGGCCGGCAACGCGGCGGTCGAGAAGGCCGCTCGCGACGGCGGCCACCCGGTCGAGGTGGTCTTCCACCCCGGCCGCACGGACGCCACGCAGGAGCAGACGGACGTCGACTCCTTCGCGTACCTGGAGCCGATCGCCGACGGGTTCCGCAACTACCTCGGCCCGCTGGGCGCCGCGTCGGGACTGCCGGCGGAGCACCTGCTCATCGACAAGGCGAACCTGCTGACTCTCACCGCGCCGGAGACGACCGTGCTGGTCGCGGGCCTGCGCGCGCTGGGCGCCAACTGGGACGGCTCGGACCACGGCGTGTTCACCGATCGCGTCGGCGTGCTCTCCAACGACGTGTTCGTGAACCTGCTCGACCTGGGCACCACGTGGAAGCCGCTGGACCCCGGCTCGCACGCCTTCATCGGCACGAAGGACGGCTCCGGCGCCCCCGTGGGCGTCGGCACCCGCGTCGATCTGCTGTTCGGGTCGAACTCGGAGCTGCGCGCCCTGGCCGAGGTGTACGCCTCCGACGACGCGGGCGAGAAGTTCGTCCGCGACTTCGCCGCCGCCTGGGGCAAGGTCACCGAGCTGGACCGGTTCGATCTGAGGTGACCCGCCGGCGGCGGCGTGCCGCACCCAGGGGGATGGCCCCGCTCCCCGGCCGAGGAGCGGGGCCATCCCCGTAGCGGGGAGGGGATCAGC
>JASGDW010000150.1:0-13430 GCA_047606965.1 Microbacterium sp. | reverse complement strand
GTGAGGTGGACAGTGTCTTCGGGTCCGGTTACGGGCTCGTGCTCCCCGGTCCGCACACCGCTTAGCCGTCAGCATATGAGCGTCGGATTCTCCATGCGGCTCTGATTGAACATTCATCCGATTCCGCGAGCGAGACCGCCTGCGCGCCGTGAGAGAAACGATGAATCCGACACGGGCCGATGTCGATGACCGCGCACACCCTGGAGACAGCGGTCGCTCCCGCACGGCCTCATGAGCACGTCAACCGGGTCACGGAGCGGGAAACGACGGCGGAGGCCCACCCGCTGGCAGGTAGCAATCCACTGGACCGACGACCCCCGTCGAGCGGGTTCAGACGGACACCGAACCCATGCCCGAACACAATCGCCTTTCCACCGACCGCGATCGGGGGCCCGTTCACCTTTCGGGTCGCCAAGAACCACGGACACGCCACCCGCTTGGGAGCCGCGCGCGCAGAGCGAATGCCAGCGCCTCCGGCCCAAGGATCAGAGCCAGCCCGGAAACACCGCCCATCGGACATCCCGACGCAAACCGCACTGCGCTTTGAGAGCGACGAGAGATCCGGGCGATTCTCGTAAGAACCTATGCCCCACCAAAGAATCACGAGAAGGTAACGACATCCTCTTCCGCTTCGTTACCCGTCCGTTATAGAGTGTGGGCAGGTAGTTGTTTTGCTGTGGCAGCTACCGACATGTGATTGCAGGACACTCTTGGTGCAAGGGACAAGGGCCGGCCGGATGCCTCTCCGACCGGCCCTCACCTTTGCCCCGGGGCGGCGGCTCAGCGCCGCACGCGCAGACGACGGGCCTCGGCCGCGATGCCGCCGAGCCCCACGAGCCACAGCACGCCGATCGCGGCGAACGCCCGGCGCAGCTCGTCGAGCGCGTACGACGCCGGGTCGGCGTGCTGCAGGTCGAGCACGAGCCCGATCACGTACATGGCGAGCAGCGCCGCGACGAAGCCGCCCATGTTGACCACGCCGGTCGCGGTGGACAGGCGCCGCACCGGGTTGTAGCGGCGGGCGATGTCGAAGGCGATCATGGATGCCGCGCCGCCGCTGGAGAACGTCACCATCCACACCACCAGCAGCCACGTGGGCGCGGGCCCCGGCGTCAGCAGCACACCCCCCAGCGCAGCCGCCTGCAGCAGCACCGAGGCGACGGCGACACTCGCGCGGCGCCGGGGGTAGGCGCCCGACAGCGTCCCCATGACCGGTGCGAACACCGCGCCAGCCACGACGTAGACCGAGATCATCAGGCTCGCGTCGCCCGGGGCGAGGCCTTCCCCGCGGGTGAGGAAGGGCACGCCCCACAGCAGCGCCACGGTCGTGCCCGCGAACGGCGTGACGAAGTGCACCCAGAACGCCAGCCGGGTGCCGGGCTCGCGTATCGCCGCGCCCAGCAGCGCGAGCCGGCCGGGTCCGGCGGCACCACCGCCGCGATGCGGCGTGACCCCGCGTTCGCGCACGATCGCCCCATCGACGACCGCGAACACGACGAAGACGACCGCCAGCGCACAGAACGCGGCCTCCCAGGAGACCGTGCGCACGCCGACCGCCAGCAGCGCGACGCTCAGGATCTGCCCGAGCTGCCCCGTCTGCGCGGTGATCTGCTGCAGCAGCGGCACGCGCCGCGCCGGGAACCACAGCGTCAACAGGCGCAGCACGCTGGGGAACACCATGGCGTCGCCGGCCCCCGTGAGCGCGCGGGCGCCGATGGCGGATGCCGCGTCCGGGGCGAAGGCGAGCCACACCGAGCCGACCGCCATCACGGTCATCCCGGCGGTCAGCACGACGCGGGCGCCGAAACGGTCGAGCAGGAGACCGGCGGGGATCTGCATCCCGCCGTAGACCGCCAGCTGCAGGGTGGCGAACAGGGCGAGCGTCGACGAGTCGGCCGAGAAGCGCACCACGGTGTCGGTGCCGATGCCGGCCAGCGAGCTGCGTCCGAGGATCGCGACGAGGTAGGTGAGGGTGCCGACGACCCAGATCACCCACGGGAAGGGGCCCCTCACCGTCGCCGGGACGACCGGGATGGACCCGGTCGAGGCGGCATGGTCGGTCATCGTTACGACTCTACGCGGCACGCGTACGCTGAACGCATGACCGACCGCCGCCTCGCCATCGACGCCTGGGAGAGCCTCTTCCGGGCGCAGCACGAGATCTTCGGCGAGATCAGCACGGACTTCGAGGGTGCCGCGCTCGCGCAGGGCGAGTACGACGTGCTGCTGACGGTCACCCGCGCACGCGGCGCGACCGCGCGACTGCGCGACATCACCGCCAACCTGCTCATCAGTCAGCCGAGCGTGTCCCGGCTGGTCGACCGGATGGTCGCCCGGGGCCTGGTGACCAAGTGCGCCGACCCCGAGGACGGACGCGGCGCGCTGGTGACGGCGACCGCGGAGGGGACGCGCCTGTTCCGCATCGTTGCCGCGGTGCACGGCCGCTCGATCGCCGCCCGCATGTCCCGCCTCGACGACGACGAGCTGCGCACGCTGCTCGCGCTCACCGCGAAGCTGCGGCCCTCCTGCTGAGCCCGGCGCGCACGCCCACACCGCGAACGAGACGGCGATCGCCGCCTGCGGCACGGCCATGAGCCCGAGGGCGAGCGCGTAGCCGAGGTACCGCAAGCACTTACCCGCGATCATTCGCGGTTCGCATCTACTGCGTCCAGGGCGCGAGGGCGGAACAAAGCCCCGCAGTGCCTAACTGGCCGGGTCGGACAGAGGACGGTTCCCGCGGGGTGATGCACCTAGGCAGCAGGTACGTCCGCACCACCGCGCTCGCTTGATGCCGTGCAGCCGAGCGGCGGTTGAGCGTGCCGAGATATCGACGCCAGTCCGCCGTCGCGGGCGGAGACCGCCGAGGAGGCGGAGCCTATTCGTGCGTGGAGACGCCGGTGAGGATGTTCATGCCGCCGTCGACGTTGAACTCTGCGCCGGTGACGTATGCGGCCTCGTCACTGGCGAGGAACAGTGCCATCTGGGCGATGTCCTCAGCCGTGCCGAAGCGACCGAGCGGGGAGAACCGCTTGGACGACTCGGACTCGGGCGGGTACTCGATACCGCGGGCACGCAGCTCTTCCGCCTGCTGCCGGGCCATCGGCGTCATCGTCGCTCCGGGGTTCAGACCGTTGACGCGGATACCGTACTGGCCGAGTTCCACCGCTATGGAGCGGGTCATGGCCAGCAGCCCGCCCTTGGACGCGGAGTACGCGGGCGTGCCGGCCGCTTTGAGCCCGGCGATCGATCCGGTGTTGATGATCGATCCTCCTCCGGCCTCCGCCATAAGAGGCGCAACCGCTTTCATGAGGAGCCAAGGGGCCTTGAGATTGACGGCGATCGTCTTGTCGAAGACGTCCTCGTCGACCTTGTGCAGAGGGAGCTTGGACTCCAGGTCGACGCCGGCGTTGTTGTAGAGCACGGTCGGCGAACCGAGTTCCTCGCGGGTCCGCTCCACGAGGCGGGAGACATCTTCGGCCCGCGAGACATCGGCTCCGATCGCGATGGCCGTGCCGCCGCCCGCACGGATCTCGTCGACCGTCACCTGGGCCGCTTCTTCTTTGAGATCGACGACCGCGACGCTGGCCCCCTCCGCGGCGAACAGCAAGGCCGCCGCCTTTCCCATGCCGCCTGCCGCGCCAGTGATGATGGCCACTTTGCCTGAGAGTCGCATTCTTCGCCCTTTCACGATTTATGGAACGATTCGTCTCATTATCATACGCGTTCCCGTAGCCTGGTCACCATGGCTGTTCCCCGAGGCAGGCCCCGTAGCGAAGAGTCCCGTCGACGGATTCTCGAAGCGACATGCGACCTTCTGCGCGAGGGGGGTCTCAGCGGAGTCTCCATGGACGCCATCTCCGCCCGGGCGCGAGTGAGCAAGCAGACGCTGTATCGATGGTGGCCCTCCAAGTCGATGATCGTGCTGGAGGCGGTGCTGGAAGGATACGAGCCGCCGGTGCCGTCGACCGTGGTGGTCTCGAGCGACCGGGAGGCGGACATGGATGCCTGGATTCAGAGGTCGATCGATTCCCTGTCCGACCCGGCGACAGCCGCCGCGGTGCGGGCCCTGCTCGGCGCCCTGGCCACGGACACGGAAGCGGGACGCCGCTATCAGAGCCGGACGTTGGCGACCGCGCGGACGGCCGTGGCCGACATGCTGTCTCGTCGGACGGACCCGGACGGCGCGCACCGCCAGGACGCCCTCCGCACCGCGGACGTCGCCATCTCGGCCCTGATGTTCTGGGTGCTCGTCGGCGAGAGGCTCGGCGACCACCACCGAGAGGCTCTCCGCCTCCTCCTGCGTGCCGCCCCCACCGCTCCCCGACCTGCGGAGAACGTGTAGGTCTATCACGCCGGCGCTTCCCCAGGGGACGACGGCGCCGCGCAGGCGACCGGCCGCCACAGCCCCGGCGAGCCTACGACGCCGGCCGGTCCGGAGCCGGTCGCGCGGCGAACTCCTCGAAGAACGCGCGAGGCGCCGCCGACGACGACATCGAGACGGCGTCGCGGCCCAGCGCGGCCTCTTCGATCCACCCCCCGACGATGCGCCGGCGCCGATCCCAGCTCGGCGTGACGACCGGCCCGTGCGCGACCCGGTGCGCGAACCAGGCGAGCGGACCGGTCATCGAGAACTCGCGGATCTGCAGGACGCCATGGCCGTGGCCGAGACCCGCGACCGCACCCAGGTTGCGGTGCGCGTACTCCTCGGGCTCCTTCCCGCGCAGCGCGGCGGCGACGTTCTTCGCGAGCAGCAGTCCCTGCCGTGCGGCATGCTGCGCGTTGGGGACGCAGAGACCGCCGGGGCCGCTCCCGCTCAGGTCGGGGACGGCGGCGATGTCGCCCGCCGCCCAGGCGTCCGCCACGACGGCGTCGCCGTCGCGCACGCGCAGGTCCGCGCCGACACGGATGCGGCCGCGATCGTCGCGCGGGAGGTCGCTGCCGCGGACGACGGCCGGATTGGCCATGACCCCCGCCGTCCACACGATGAGATCGCTCTCGACGACGGTGCCGTCGGAGAGCTCGACGCGGCCCCCGACGGCGCTGAGCACCTGGGTGTCGAGGTGGATGACGGCGCCCCGCCCCGTGAGGTTGTTCACGACCCACTCCGCCGAGGACGCGGACACCTCGGGCATGAGACGCCCCGCGGCGTCCACGAGATGGACGTCGACGTCGCCCATCTCCAGCTGCGGATAGACCTCCAGGAGCGATTCGGCGAGCGAGATCAACTCGCCGCACGCCTCCGCGCCGGCGAATCCGCCGCCGACGACCACGACGGTCAGCAGCCGGTCGCGATCCGGCCCCGGCGGCAGTGCGGCTCCCCGGTCGACGTTGTCGATCAGCCGATTGTGGATCTCCACCGCCTCCTCCACGGTCTTCAGCCCGATCGCGTTCTCCGCGATGCCGGGGATGGGGAAGGTACGGGTGACCCCGCCTGCCGTGACGACGAGCTGGTCGTAGTCCATCGGGTAGGGCTCGCCGTGCTCGGGCTGGACGGTGACCCGGCGGTGGGCGTGGTCGATGGCGGTCACCGCGGCGGTCACGACCGTGGTCCGGCTCAGCTCGCGGCGCAGGGGGATCACGGCATGGTCGGGCTCGACGGACCCGCCGACGACCTCCGGCAGGATGCCCTGGTAGGTCATGTACGGCCGCGGGTCGATGAGCACGACCTCGGCCTCGCCCTCGCCCAACAGCTTCTCGAGGCGCTTGGCGGCTGTGAACCCGGCCCATCCGGCGCCCACGATGACGATCCGGCTCATGTTCGGTTCTCCTCGCTCTGTCTCGTCGTCCTCGTCGCGGCGCTCAGTCGTCGAAGACGACCATGACCTTGTCTGCCGCGCCCGGCGTGGCGGCGAGCTTCAGCGCCTCGAGTGACCGCTCGAAGGGCAGCGTGTCGCTGACGATCACGGCGTACTTCTCCCAGTGCTCGACGATCGCGGCGGTGACCTCGAAGATCTCCCGCGGGTATCCCATAGAGGTGCGGATGTCGATCTCCGCGCCGAGGATCGCGCCGAAATCGACCTCGACGGGACGCTTGTGCACGGCGACGATCGTGAGGACGGCTCCGTGCTTGGCCGCTTCGAGGGCGGTGGTGACCACGGGAGCGGCCCCGGCCGCGTCGATGTAGACGTCCGTGCCGGCCTTGGCCGGATGACCCGGGCGTGCCGGGATCTCACCGTGCAGCTCGCGCAGCCGGGCGACGACGTCCTCCGAGCCGGAGTCGATCACGGCGTCCGCACCGGCCAGCAGCGCCTTCTCCAGCCGGGAGGGGATGAGGTCGACGACCACGACGTGTGCGACGCCCTTGTCCTTGAGACTGATGGCGGCGCCCAGCCCGATGGGGCCGGCGCCGAAGACCACGGCACGATCCCCGGCGGTCGCCCCGGAGCGGTTGACGGCGTGGTGGGCGACGGCCATCGGCTCGTTGAGGGCGGCGACCTCCCACGGGATGTGAGCGGGGATCACCTGGAGCGACGTGCCCAGCACCGCGTTCTCGATCAGCAGCGACTCGGCGAGGGCGCCGTATACCCCGCCGGAGCCGATGATCCCCGAGGGGGCGGCCATCGGGTTGACGACCACATGGTCGCCGACGGCGATGCCCTGCACGTTCGCTCCGACCTCGACGACCTCGCCGGCCGGCTCATGCCCGAGGGGCGTCGCGCCCTCGCGGGGCGGGATGCCGCCGTGCGCGGTGTACATCGCGTCGGAGCCGCAGATGCCGCAGGCGCGCACCTTGACGCGCACGTCGTCCGGACCGACGGCGGGTTCGGCGACCTCCCGCCACTCATTGGTTCCGGGAGCGGTGACGTAGACAGCTTTCATGGGTTCTTCCTTTCGTCGCGCCTCATGCCCGAGGGCACCTCGGCTATCGGATGCTCCGAGCCTCGCCGGTCGCGCTGCCTCGCACGTCGGCCAAACGGCGCGATGCGACTACCGCATCCGCGGTACGTCGCACGTCCGCACATCCATCCGGCGCCGATGACGAAGGACCCCTTGCACGAGCGTCCACGGCCCCTGCTCCGGGGCGCGCACGCTCATAGCGTCCACAAAGTCCGAGCGGCCACCGGTCCCAGCGGGCTGCCGCATCATGGCTGTGAGGGAGGAGCCGCGTGGCGACGTACACCAGACGGACCGTGCTGGCCTCGGCGATCGGCGGCGCCGCGGCGATGATGCTCGCCGCCTGCACCGCCGACGAGACGACGACGGATGGGACGGCCGCCACCGGGTCGACGGCGACGCCCACCACCACCACGGTGGCCGTGCCGGCCTACGACCTGCTCGAGGTGCCGGCCGCACCGGACTTCACCTTCGCGGAGGGCCTCGACGGCGACGTCGCCGGCAGCGCGGCCGTGACGGCCGTGTTCCTGCTCGCGAAGACGCTCGTGACCAACGCGGAGTACGCGGCCTTCGTCGCCGCGACGGGCGCAGACGCGCCGGGATACTGGCAGGACGGCGCCGTGCCCGACGGGCAGGAGGACCATCCGGTGCTGAGCGTGTCGGCCGAGGCCGCCGAGGCCTTCTGCGCATGGCTCACCGGGGGCACCGACGGCTACGCCTTCCGACTGCCGACGGAGGGAGAGTGGGAGTTCGCGGCGACCGGCGGCGACCGACGCACGTACCCGTGGGGAGAGGACGGGCCCTCCTACGAGGACGGCGTGCTCACCGCGAAGCTCACGTTCAACGGCCTCATCTCCTCGGTCGCGCTCGCCGAGCACGCCGACGACCTGGTCACCTACGTCGACGAGTCCGACCAGGCCGGACAGCAGGTCGTGCTCTCGTCCATCCTGAGCATGTCCTCCGGCGGCAGGGTCACCGGCTGGATCGACCACGACACCAAGACCGGGTTCTGCTACACCGACCTGTATCAGGAGCTCACCGTCGACGGCGGCTACACCACCGCGGTCACCGCGCATCAGGACGGCGCCGGCCCCTACGGACACCTCGACATGGCGGGCAACGCCTACGAATGGACCTCGAGCGACATCGTCTCGACGAACGGGGCGGAGGCCGGCACCACGGTGAGGGCCGTGCGCGGCGGCTCCTGGTATGCCAACCTCTCCAGCTGCAAGACCTCGTACCGCGGTGAGGGGCGCGCCGCCTCCGGCGGCTACTCGAGCGTCGGCTTCCGCGTCGCCGCCGACCGGGGGTAGACACCGCGGCCCGCGGGTGCCTCGCCCGCGCTCGACGCCGTCACGAGGATCCCGTCAGGTCGTGGGGTCGTCTTTCAGAGCCACGACCGCGCCTGGGCGATCGCCGTCGGCTACGCCATCGACGTCACGGTCTCCGCCGCCGCGCTCCTGTCGGCAGCCCTCGGCGTGCCCCGGAAGACGACGGCCCGGTGACCGGCGTCGGCCGCGAGCAAGTCGTTCGCCCTCGCTCGCGTAACGAATCAGCCCCTCGACTGGTTCGCCGAGGGGCTGTCTGATGGTGTTGTGCGCCACGAGGGACTCGAACCCCCAACCTTCTGATCCGTAGTCAGATGCTCTATCCATTGAGCTAGTGGCGCGCGTGCTCGCAGACCGTCCGGCGCGCGGGCACCAGAAGAGACTACCCCACACAGGGTCGTGCCCGCGAATCGCAGCGCCTACGCCGAGACCCCTTCGGGGTCGTCCTGCTGGTCCGCTCCACTGAGCCGGCGCTGATGCGCGGCGAGCCTGGCGAGGTCGACCAGCATCACGCTCTGCATCCGCGCCTCCCGCATCTGCTCGTAGTCGGGCTCGAGGTCGGGACGGGCCGCCTCGATGCGCAGCGTGCTGTCGATGTTGCCCGCGACCTCGCCCCATGCGGCCTCGCGCGCCGCCTCGACGAGGGCGCGCAGCTCGGCCTCGTCCTCCGCGCGGGCGCGCAACTGGAGCGCGACCTTCTCCGACTGCTTGCGCCGGCGCCGCAGATTGCGCACGTCGCGTGCACGGTAGTCATGCGTGCCGTCCGATTCGCTGTGACGGCGCCGTGCGCGCCGGCGCTCGAGCTCGGTGCGCTCGGCGTCCTGCTCGGCCTCCGCGGCGAGAGTCAACAGCGTCTCCCTCGCGTCCGGCACGAAACGGTCCACGTCGAACCCCTCGCCCACGGCGAGGATGTCGATGAGGATGCGGTTCTTCAACGCGAGCCGGGTCGCGGCGGCGGCGATGTAGAGGCCCTCGGAGACGACGTCGTCGAGCTTCGGACGCTTCGCGCGTGCCGGCGCTCGCACGTGCTTCCCGTCGCCGCCCTTCGCTGCCACCGCAGAACCCCCTTCCGACCGACTCTACTGCCCGCCCCCGTCGCGTCCCGGACGATTCGAAGGCGCACCTGGCGATGGCCACAGCGTGCGCATAGGGTTCGGATGCTGAATGGTGACCGTATCGGAAACGGCAGGTGAACGTTCGCCGAACGCCGAACAGGAGCATCCATGGAACAGTTGGCCGTCGTCGCGTTCGACCTCCTCGCGATCGGCGTCCTCGCCTTCGCGATCTACTTCCCCCGCAACCGGCGCCGCGACCTCGCCGTCGCCTTCGTCGGCATCAACGTCGGAGTGCTCGCCGTGTCGATGGTGCTGGGAACCAGCACGATCGGGGCAGGCCTGGGACTGGGCCTGTTCGGCGTGCTCTCGATCATCCGGCTGCGCTCGAGCGAGATCGAGCAGAGCGAGATCGCCTACTACTTCGCGTCCCTCGCGATCGGCCTCATCTCGGGTCTGACGGGTGGCATCACCTGGCTGAGCGCCGCGCTCATCGCCCTCGTGGTCGTGACCCTCGCCGTCATCGACACGCCGGCGCTGTTCCGCCGCTACCGCGAGCAGACCATCGTGCTCGACCGGGCCTACACCGATGAGACGGCGATGCGCGCGCACATCGAACGGCTGCTGGGTGCCCGCGTGCACGTCGCGTTCGTGCGAAACCTCGACCTGGTCTCGGACACCACCACAGTGCACGTGCGGTACTCGCTGGACCGCACCGTCCCGGCGCCGCGCACCGCCAACGTCGACCTGCGACCGGAGGACCGGCGATGAACGCCCTGGCCCCGCTTCGCGCGCTGGCCCCGATCGGCCTGGAGGAGCTCAACGCCCAGGCCGAGCTGCAGGTCCGCGTCGACCGCAAGTACATCCTCCCGATCGACCGGCTCCCGCAGGTGCTGGCCGGGCTGTCAGGCACCCGCGCCCGCGTGCTGGAGATCGACGAGGAGCGCACCCAGCGCTACGCCTCCCTCTACTTCGACACCCCCACACTCGACAGCTATCTCGGCGCTGCGCACGGCCGCCGTCGCCGGTTCAAGGTGCGCGCGCGCACCTACGTCGACTCGGGCGACTCGTTCCTGGAGGTCAAGACCCGCGGCGGACGCGGGGCCACCGTCAAGGATCGGGTCCCGGTGGTGGGGGCCAGCCTCGACGAGGACGGCGTCGTGTACGCCACCGCCCTGCTCTCGGATGCCGGCATCCCCCGTGCCGAGATCCTGGCCCGCGATCTCGATCCGATCCTCGAGACCTGCTATCGACGTGTCACGCTCCTGGTCCCCGAGGCGGACGGAAGCACCTCGCGCGCCACGATCGACGTCGACCTGTCCTGGAACGACCTGGCCCGCGGCGGCTTCAGCCTGCCGGACGCCGCGATCGTGGAGACCAAGTCGGGCCAGCGGCCGGGCACCGTGGACCGCCTGCTGTGGCGCGCCGGGCACCGCCCCACCATCCTGTCGAAGTACGGCACGGGCCTGGCCTCGATCCGCCCCGAGCTGCCGCGCAACAAGTGGCACCGGGTGCTGAACCGCTACTTCGCGGCGGCGAACACCGCCGCGGCCCCCCTCCGGCCGGCCACGAGCTGACCGGATCGAGAGAGAAGAACGCCCATGCCCGCTCGCCATGACGCCGCGGACCGGCCGCGCCCGCGTGCCCGGCGACGCCGGTGGCTGGTCGCGACCACGCTCGCCACGGCCCTCGCCCTGACCGGCTGCTCGGCGGCGTCCACGATCTGGGGCACGGACGACGACGCCGAGACGACCTCGCAGATCACCACCGAGTTCGACGCCACGGCGACGGCGACCACGGTGCTCGACGGCGACCAGGAGGCGCACGACTCCGACGACGACGCAGACTGGTCGAGCGACGATGTCGTGACGATCACGCTCGACGGCTCCTCGGCGACCTCCTCATCGACCTCGGGTGTGACCATCGGCGACGGCACCGTGACGATCACCGCCGCAGGCACCTACGTGCTCACCGGCGACTACACCGGCCAGGTGCTCGTCGACAGCTCCGGCGACGGCCAGGTCAGGCTCGTGCTCGACGGGGTGTCGATCGACACCGACGCCGGTGCCGCGATCGACGTACAGGCGGCGGACGAAGCCGTCGTCATCCTCGCCGACGGCACGGCTAACTCTCTCAGCGACGCCTCCGGCTACGCCGACGATGCGACGGCGAACGCGGCGCTGTACAGCGCCGCGGACCTGACGATCACCGGCACCGGCGCGCTCACCGTGACCGGCAACGGCAACGACGGCATCGCCTCGGCCGACGGCCTGGTCATCCAGTCCGGAACGATCACCGTCGACGCGGTCGACGACGGCATCCGAGGCAAGGACTATCTCATCGTCCGCGACGGCGACATCACCGTCGCCAGCGGCGGCGACGGCCTGAAGAGCGACAACGACGAGGACGCCGATCGCGGCTACGTCGACATCGCGGGCGGCACGGTCACCGTCGACAGCGGCGACGAGGGCATCGAGGCGTACACCGACGTCGTCATCACCGGCGGCACGATCGAGATCACCGCGGGCGGAGGGGCGGCGAGCGCGTCGAGCGCGGCCTCCGCGAAGGGGATCTCGGCGGGTGTGATCGCGGTGCTCGAGGGCGGGACGATCGACATCGACGCATCCGACGACGCCGTGAACACGAACGCCTACGCGCATCTCGACGGAGCCGCCGTGACCCTCTCCAGCGGTGACGACGGCGTGCACGCCGACCTGCAGCTCGTCGTGTCCTCCGGCACCGTGACGGTCATGGAGGCGTACGAGGGCCTCGAATCCGGCGACGTCCTGATCGAGGGGGGCGCGACCGAGGTCACGACCTCGGACGACGGCATCAACGTCTCCGAACCCGACACCGGCACGGCCTCGCAGACGCTGAGCGTGACCGGCGGAACGGTGATCGTCGACGCCAGCGGCGACGGGATCGACATCAACAGCGGCACGTTCACGATGTCGGGCGGCACCGTCGTCGTCTACGGGCCGACCGCGAACGACAACGGCGCCCTCGATGCGGATGGGGGCGTCACGATCTCGGGCGGGGTTCTGCTGGCGATGGGATCGTCCGGGATGGCGGTCGCCCCCTCAGCCAGTTCGGCTCAGGCCTCCGTCGAGTTCACGGCCTCGTCGATCTCCGCCGGCACCACGCTGACGATCGTGGACTCCTCCGGCGACGCCGTCGCATCGTTCACGACCACCAAGACCGTCTCGAACGTCGTCTACTCCTCGAGCGCGATCAGCGACGGCACGACCTACTCGCTGGTCTCCGGCGGCCAGGTCGGCACCACGATCCTCGGCACCCTCGCCGAACCCGGCACCGCCGGGTCGACGACGCTCGCCACCGCGGTGGCCGGCGAGCAGACCTCGAGCGGGACGGGCGGGAGCAAGGGCGGCGGAGGCGGCGGCCGGCGCTGAGCGCCGGATAGCACTCTGCACGACCCGCCGCAACCCCCGCCCGGTCCCGCCGACCCCGGCGTAGCGTCGACGGACACCCCTTCACGAAAGGAGCACGAGATGGGTTTCATCGATGACGCCAAGGAAGTCGCGGAAAGCGCCGGCCGCAAGGTCAAGGAGGGCTTCGAGGACGTGAAGGACCGGATCGAAGACAGGGTCGACGAGGCGAAGGCCGACGCGAACCTGAAGAAGGCCGAGGCGGAGAAGGCGTCGGTCGAGACGCGCAACTCCCTGAAGCAGAAGCTGCGCGACTGACCTGTCGGCGCATGGGAGGAGGCCCTGGGGCATGTCCCGGGGCCTCCTCCCATGCCCGGCCCCGCAGCATCGATCGCGAGGAGATCGCCTGCCGCCCGGGCTCAGCGCGCGCCGACCGGGACCACGGCCTCCTGTCGACGGCGGGCGAGCACCGCGATGTGCAGCGCGGTCTGGGTCTCGCCGTCGTCGAGGTCGAGCCCCAGCAGTCGTTCGATCAGCTCGATCCGCTGGTAGAACACCGAGCGCGAGAGGTGGGATGCCGCGGCCGCCGCCGTGCGATTTCCGGGGTGCGCCAGCAGCGTCGCGAGCACCTGCTCCAGGTCGCCGCCGCGGCGCAGGTCGTACGCGATGAGGGGCGCCAGCATCCGCTCGCCGTGGGCCAGCAGACGGTGGTCGCCGGCGAGGTCGCCGAGGAGCCGCGCGAGCGGCCGCTCATCGGATCGGCGGACGCGCGGGCCGGCCCCCTGGACCAGTGCGCCGGCCTCGCGCACGGAGGCGAGACCGGCGCCGAC
>JASGDW010000149.1:0-14421 GCA_047606965.1 Microbacterium sp. | reverse complement strand
GGGCGGGGCGCGGGTCAGGCGGCGCGGTGCAGGCCCGCGGCGACCGCCCGCCGAATGACCGCCTCGACGCCAGCGCGATCGTGCACCACCTGCGCATAGCTGAACCGCAGCACGGTGTATCCGCGCAGACGCAGCTCAGCGTCGTGCGCGATGTCCTTCGCCCGCTGCGCGCTGGAAGAGTGGAACTCCCACCCGTCGATCTGCACCACCAGCCTCTCGCCGATCAGCAGGTCGACGGGGCGTCCGATGAGGACAATCTGCTGACGCACACGCAGACCCCATCGGCGCAGCGGGATGACGAGCAGGGTCTCCAGGCCCGAATCCGACAGCCCGAGGACCTCGGCGGCGAGCCGGCGGGCGGCGAGACTCGTCCAACGGACACGACAGAGGTAGTCGGCCGCCAGTCCTTCCCTCCTCGACGCGGACTCCCAGACGACCAGCGCCAGGTCGTGCGGCAGACAGAGCGCGATGTGCGCGAGTGCGTCTTCGACGGTTCCGACGAGCGCCGTCGGTGCCGCGGGCGCGATCGGGAGGCTCCAGTGGCGGACGCATGTGTCGTCCTGCGGCGATCGTGAGCCGGGGAGCAGGTGCAGGTGGATGCCGCCGGCGGCACCGTCCGGCATCCACCACCCGCGGCGGCGCGCCAACGTCACGCAGGAGATCCGGGCACCGGCCCGTGCCGCCGCCACGAGGTCCGGAGCGGCGGAGGGAAGCGCCAGCCACATCCGCCGGATCGCCGTGACGCGCCCCGACGCCACGAGCTCGCGCAGCAGCGGCGGACCGAACCCTGCGCACAGCGCGTCATGGCGGTGGCAGATCGCGTCGTGCGCGAGCAGCCACTCGCCGAACTCCGGTGCCGTGCGTCGCATTCCAGCAGTGTGCCCGGCCGGCGAGGGCGGGCGGTCCGAGGAGCCGTCGTCTGTGCAGTGAGAAGCGGCATCCACGCCTGGGGAGGAGAGGATGCCGCTTTCGCGAGAGTCGCAGAATCGCGCCGATGTCGCAGGATTCGGGCGGAATCCTGCGACGTTCGCGTGATTCTACGACGGCCGGCGTGCCGGCGGCCGGGCGCGAATGTCGCAGACGCGGCTCAGCGCTTGTAGTTCGGCGCCTCGACGACGATCTGCACGTCGTGCGGATGCGACTCCTTGAGCCCCGCGGGGGTGATCCGCACGAACCTGCCCTTGGCCTTGAGCTCCTCGATCGTGCGGGCCCCGACGTAGAACATCGACTGCCGCAGGCCGCCGATCAGCTGGTAGGCCACCGCCGACACCGGGCCGCGGTAGGCGACCTGGCCCTCGATGCCCTCCGGGATGAGCTTGTCGTCGCTGGGCACGTCGGCCTGGAAGTAGCGGTCCTTCGAATACGAGGTCTGCTTGCCGCGGGTCTGCATGGCCCCGAGCGAGCCCATGCCGCGGTAGAGCTTGAACTGCTTGCCGCCCTGGAACACGACCTCGCCCGGCGACTCGTCGGTGCCCGCCAGGAGCGATCCGAGCATGACCGAGTCGGCGCCGGCGACGAGCGCCTTCGCGATGTCGCCCGAGTACTGCAGCCCGCCGTCGGCGATCACGGGGACGCCGGCCTCCCGCGCCGCGAGCGAGGCCTCGTAGATCGCGGTGACCTGCGGCACGCCGACCCCGGCGATGATGCGGGTCGTGCAGATCGACCCCGGCCCGACGCCGACCTTGACGGCGTCCACGCCCGCATCGATCAGCGCCTGCGCGCCCTCGCGGGTCGCGACGTTGCCGCCGACGATGTCGATGTGGTCGAACGAGCTGTCGGCCTTCAGACGCCGGATGATGTCGATCTCCCCGGCCGAATGGCCGTTCGCGGTGTCGACGACGATGATGTCGACACCGGCGTCGCGCAGCGCCTCGGCCCGCTCCCACGCGTCGCCGAAGAAGCCGATCGCGGCGCCCACGCGCAGCCGGCCGTGGTCGTCCTTGGTGGCCAGCGGGTACTTCTCGCTCTTGTCGAAGTCCTTGATCGTGATCAGGCCCGCAAGCCGGCCCTCGTCGTCGATCAGCGGCAGCTTCTCGACGCGGTGCTGCGCGAACAGAGCGATGACCTCGTTCGCCCCGATGCCGACGTGCCCGGTGACGAGTCCGTCGCCGGTCATGACGTCCTTGACGAGGGTCGTCTGACGCTCGAAGCCCGAGACGAACCGCATGTCGCGGTTGGTGATGATGCCGACCAGGCGCCCGTCGTCGTCGACGACGGGAAGGCCGGAGATGCGGTACTGGGCGCAGAGCGCGTCGACCTGGTCGATCGTGGCGTCGGGGGTCGTGGTCACCGGGTCGGTGATCATGCCGGACTCGCTGCGCTTGACACGGTCGACCATGGCCGCCTGGTCGGCGATCGAGAGGTTGCGGTGGATGATGCCGATGCCGCCCTCGCGCGCCACCGCGATCGCCAGCCGCGCCTCGGTGACCGTGTCCATCGCCGCCGACAGCAGCGGCGTCGCCACCGTGATGCGGCGGGTCACGCGCGACGAGGTGTCGGCCTCGCTGGGGATGACGTCCGTGTGCCCGGGCAGCAGCAGCACATCGTCGTAGGTGAGTCCGACGAAGCCGAACGGGTCGTGGGTGTCCATGGGCTCTCCTCCCCCGCCGGCGCAGGCGGGCGCCAGGGCGAGACGACGGGTGCACGGGAGGGGATCTTCCCGACACCCACGATTGTAAGCGGCGGCACCCGCGCATATGTTCCCGCGCGCGCACGCGAGGCGGGAGATCATGACGATTCGACAACAGGTGCGTCTTTGTGTCGCATTAGAAACACGTCCGTCACACAACGCTCGTACCGTCACGGTCAACGTCGATGGACAACACTCTCGGTGCGCATGCCGACTGGAGGTTCCGTGGCAGTGACCACAGTGAACGCAAGACGATCCGCACTCTGGATCCTGTGCGCCCTCGCGACGCTGATCACGGTGCTGCTGCTGCATCCGGCCGCCGCGCACGCGGAGACCACGGACTCGTCGACCGCGTCCGCCACGGACGCCGCGACCACCGCATCCGACACCGAGACGCAGACCGAGACCTGCGTCGCCTCCGCCACGACCGGCTGTCTGAGCGGCACCCTGCGCGACGCCGGCGAAGGGGTCGTCGTCGACGCGACCGGCCCCGACGGCGCCGCCTACAGCGCCACGACCGACGCCGACGGCAAGTGGAGCATCGCCGTGACCGTGGCCGGCGACTACCAGGTGACCGTGGACGCCGACACGCTCCCCGACGGCATCACGCTCAAGAGCACGGACGCGCAGACGCGCACGGTCGCGCTCGGCGCCACCACGGCCGTGCTGTTCTCGCTCGAGGACACCGCCTCCGAGACCGACGAGGACTCGGACTCGAGCGACGCGACCGGGTTCGACTGGGCGCGGCTGGCCCAGCAGGCCGCATCCGGACTTCGGCTGGGGCTGCTGCTGGCCCTCGCCTCCGTCGGGCTGTCGCTGATCTACGGCACGACGGGCATCTCGAACTTCGCGCACGGCGAGCTGGTCACCCTCGGCGGTCTGCTCGCCTACGTCTTCGCGAACCTGCTGGGTCTGAACCTCTGGATCGCGAGCCTGATCGTGGTCGTGCTGTGCGCCGCGTTCGGCTACGCGCAGGACGCCGCCATCTGGAGGCCGCTGCGCAGGAGACGGCTCAGTCTCACCCAGCTGATGATCGTGACGATCGGGATGTCGCTCGCCCTGCAGTACGTGTTCCAGTTCTTCATCGGCGCCTCGACCGTTCGCATCGTCACGGCCAATCCCGTCCCGGTGCAGATCGGCCCCGTCTCGCTCAGCGTCGATTCGCTCGTCGCGATGGGCATCGCCACGGTCGTCCTGATCGGCGTGGGCCTGTTCCTGGTCAAGACCCGCGTCGGCCGCGCCACGCGCGCCGTCAGCGACAACCCGGCGCTGGCCGCAGCCTCCGGGATCAACGTCGACGGGGTCATCCGCCTGATCTGGACGGCCGCGACCGCACTGGCAGGGCTCGCCGGCATCCTGCTGGGGCTCGTGCTCAACGGCATCAACTGGATGACCGGGATGCAGCTGCTGCTCCTGCTGTTCTCCGCCGTCACCCTCGGCGGTCTCGGCACGGCCTTCGGCGCCCTCGTCGGCGCGCTGATCATCGGGATGACGGTGGAGCTGACCAACATCTGGCTGCCCGGGGACTTCAAATACGCCACCGCGCTGCTGCTGCTGATCCTCCTGCTGCTCGTGCGACCCCAGGGCCTGTTCGGCCGGAAGGAGCGGATCGGCTGATGGACTTCCTCGGACTGCTCGCCCAGATGGCGGACTTCGCCATCTCGCCGTCGACGGCGGCCTTCGCGATCGCCGCCATCGGCCTGAACATCCACTTCGGGTACACCGGCCTGCTGAACATGGGCCAGGCGGGGTTCATGCTGCTGGGCGCGTACGGCTTCGCCGTGTCCGTGATCGCCGGGCTCGGCTTCTGGCCCGCGGTGCTGATCGCGCTGATCGTCGTGGTCGTGTTCAGCATGGTCCTCGGCATCCCGACGCTGAAACTGCGGGGGGACTATCTCGCCATCGTCACGATCTCCGCGGCGGAGATCATCCGCATGGTGGGGCGCTCGTCGATCATGAACCCGATCACCGGCGGCTCGAACGGCCTGGCCGGCGCCGACTATCGCGACGCGTTCAACGCCCTGTCGTTCCTGCCGGAGGGCCAGACCACGATCCTCTGGTTCACCTACGACAACGTGGGCGCCAACGGCTGGTGGATCCGGCTGGTCGGCTGGGCGCTGGTCGCCGTGTTCGTGGTGATCACCTGGCTGCTCATGCGCAGCCCCTGGGGTCGCGTGCTCAAGGGGATCCGTGAGGACGAGGACGCCGTGCGCAGCCTCGGCAAGAGCGCGTACGCGTTCAAGATGCAGGCGCTCGTGTTCGGCGGATGCCTCGGCGCGGTCGCCGGCATCGTCTACGTGCTCCCGTCGTCGGTGCAGCCCGACGGGCTCGGCCGTTCGACGACCTTCTTCCTGTGGACCGCCCTCCTCCTCGGCGGCGCCGCGACGATCTTCGGCCCGGTGCTGGGCTCGATCCTGTTCTTCGCGGTGCGCATCTTCGTCCAGGGCGTCACCGGCATGGTCGTCCCCTCCGGGTTCTGGTCCTCGCAGCAGGTCGAGCAGTTCTCGTGGATCATGGTGGGCGTGGCGCTCATGCTGCTGGTGATCTTCAGACCGCAGGGCATTCTCGGCAACAAGAAGGAGCTGAGCTTCAATGTCTGAGCAGACCGCCGCCGACGCGCGCGGCGCGCTGGCCGCGGTGGCGCACACCCCCGGCGCCGGCAAACCCGACCCGATCCTCGTGGTCGACAACATCGTCCGCCGCTTCGGCGGCATGACCGCCGTCGACGTGGACCACGTCGAGGTGCAGCGCGGCGTGATCACCGCCCTCATCGGACCCAACGGCGCCGGCAAGACCACCTTCTTCAACCTCATCACCGGGTTCGACAGGCCCAGCAGCGCGAAGCGGCTGTTCGGAGGTCCGCCCGCCGGCAAGGCCGCACGCTGGTCGTTCGACGCCGTCACGCTCGACAACACCGCGGCGTCCAAGGTCGCCCGCAACGGCATGGTGCGCACCTTCCAGCTGACCAAGGCGCTGTCCCGCATGACGGTGATCGACAACATGATGCTGGGCGCGCGCGACCAGGCCGGCGAGAACATGGCCGTCGCGCTCATCCCGCCGCTGTGGCGCAGGCGGGAGCGGGAGATCACCGAGAAGGCGCACGACCTGCTGCGGCGGTTCACCCTGTACGAGAAGAGGGACGACCTCGCCGGCTCCCTCTCCGGCGGGCAGAAGAAGCTGCTCGAGATGGCGCGGGCCCTGATGAGCGACCCGAAGATGATCATGCTCGACGAGCCGATGGCGGGCGTCAACCCGGCGTTGATGCAGTCGCTGCTGGGCCACATCCAGGCGCTCCGCGACGACGGGATGACGGTGCTGTTCGTCGAGCACGACATGCACGTGGTGCGCCACATCTCAGACTGGGTGATCGTGATGGCCCAGGGCAAGGTGGTCGCCGAGGGGCCCGCCGCCGATGTCATGAACCAGCCCGCCGTGGTCGACGCCTACCTCGGCGCCCACCACGACACCGACCTGGGCGACGACACGCTGCTGACGGACGAGACCATCGAGCAGTTCGAGGCGGAGGTCGAGCAGGAGGACGTCGCCGACGAGACGCTCGGGAAGGGAGACCGATCGTGAGCGAGCCCGTCCTCGTCGCGAAGGACCTGCACGCCGGCTACCTGCCGGGGGTCAACATCCTCAACGGCGTGAACATCGAGGCGCGCCCGGGGGAGCTCATCGGCATCATCGGTCCCAACGGGGCCGGCAAGTCGACGTTCCTCAAGGCCGTCTTCGGCCAGGTGTCCATCCGCGGGGGCTCGGTCACGCTGCAGGGCACCGACATCACCGGGTGGAAGCCCAACCGGCTCGTCTCGGCCGGCGTCGGCTTCGTGCCGCAGACCAACAACGTGTTCCCCTCGCTGACGATCGCCGAGAACCTGCAGATGGGCATCTATCAGAAGCCCAAGAGCTTCAAGGAGCAGCTCGGCCGGATCTTCGAGATCTTCCCGATGCTGGCCGACCGTCGCGATCAGCGCGCCGGCTCGCTCTCCGGCGGCGAGCGCCAGTCGGTCGCGATGGCGCGAGCGCTGATGATGGACCCCTCGGTGCTGCTGCTCGACGAGCCCTCCGCCGGGCTCTCCCCGGTGCGCCAGGACGAGACGTTCCTGCGCACCCGGCGCATCAACAAGGCCGGCGTGTCGGTCATCATGGTGGAGCAGAACGCGCGGCGCTGCCTGCAGATCTGCGACCGCGCCTACGTCCTCGACCAGGGCCGGGATGCCTACACGGGCACCGGACGCGAGCTGGCGAACGACCCGAAGGTCATCCAGCTGTACCTCGGCACCCTCGCCACCGACGCCCACTGACCGCCGCGCATCCGCATCCCGCGCGCCCTTGCCCTATCCCCCCGGGGTTCGTCTCCGTCAAAGTGCGCGCACGGGCCTGCCCGCCTGCACTTCGACGGAGACGGACCGAGGCATGTGGGATGGGGGCGCCAGGCGGGGGACGAGGATGGCCCCCGGGTCGAACCCGGGGGCCATCGTGCGGTGCGTCAGCGGATCAGGACTCGCCCTCCACCTCGCTCTGCCACACCGGGATGTTGTCGCTGTCGAACTGGTAGATGCCGATGTACGCGCTCGACGGGTCGTTCTGCGAGTTGAACGGGCCGATGCTGGAGACGCCCACGTAGTGGATCGCCTCGCCGTCCTCGATCAGCGCCTTGCAGTCCGCGTAGGTGTTGCACTCGGTCCCGCCGTCGGCGCCCGAGACCGAGGCCATGTTGGCCTGGATGGTGGCGCCGTCGGTCGCCCCGCCCTGGAGCGCCGCGAGCGCCGTCAGGATGGTCGCGTCGTAGGACTCCGCCGCGTAGGAGTAGTCGTCGAGGGCCGTGCCTTCGATGGCCTCGCTCCAGGCCGACGCGAGGGACTTGAACTCGTCCGAGGCGTTCACGCCGGGGATGGTCCCCTGCGCGCCCTCGAGCGTGCCGGCCTCGAAGTCCTCCGAGTAGTCGGCCGTGTTGCCGTCGGTGTAGTAGGTCTTGGACATGTCCCAGCCCTGCGCCACCAGCTCGGGGATGATCGCCAGGGTCTCGTCGAACGCGATGACCACGATGGCGTCGGGATCGCTCGCGATCGCCGCGGTGACCTCCGACGAGAACGTGGTCTGTCCGGGCGGGAACTCCTCGCCCGCGCCGGTCGCACCGTAGGTCACGGTGCCGCCGGCGTCCTCGACCGTCTCCTCCACGACATCGCGCAGGCCCGTGCCGTAGGTGTCGTTGAACACCAGGAAGGCGATGTTCGCGTTGCCGTCGCTCGTGATGAGCTGGCCGAGCGCCGACCCCTGCACCGTGTCCGGCGGAGCGGTGCGGAAGTAGAAGTCGGAGTAGCCGGACAGCGCCGCCGACGTGTTCGCCGGCGAGACCATCACGATGCCGGCGGCGGTGATCGTGTCGACGACGTTGAGCGTCACCGACGACGACGCGGCGCCGATCACCGTGGAGACGTCGGCCGAGATGAGGTCGGCCGCCGACGCGGTGGAGACGGTCATGTCGCTCGAGTCGCCCGAGTCGGTCCAATAGGTGCAGGCGCTGTCGCCGGCGGCGACGATGTCGTCGACCGCCAAGCCGACCCCGGCGATCTCGGGAGGCCCGAGGAACGCGAGAGAGCCGGTGACCGGCAGCAACGTGCCGACTTTGAGGGTGTCGGCGCTGGTGGCGTCATCCGCGCAGTCCTGCGACGTGTAGTCGGCGGCGGCGGACGACTCGGTCGATGAGCTGCTGCCCGAACACCCGACCAGCGCGAGGGCCGTCGCGGCGGTCAGACCGACCACGGCCAACCACGCCTTCTTCGCGTGAACCATGAGGTTCGTTCCTTTCACTCTTGACGAGCGACCCGTGCCGGCCGCATTGCGGGCACCGTAGCCCCGGATTGTTTCCGTGGTGTTGTCTGCGCGGGTCATACACGTTCCCCCTAGGGGATCGCGACGTAATCGTTATGAATCGACTGGATCACGGTCTGCGCAGCGGGGAGGGCGGATGCCGGCCGTGCCGCATCCGGTCTTCGACGCGGTCAGATCGGCTCGGCGACGTCGGAGGGCGATCCGATCCGAGCAGCGCGGCGGGCGCGGCCGGCTGAGACGAGCGAATCCGCCGTCAGCACCGCCAGCGCGATCCACACCAGCGCGAATCCGGCCCACCGCTGCGGCGACATCGGCTCGCCCAGCAGCCATGCCCCGGTGATGAACTGCATGATCGGCGTGATGAACTGCAGCAAGCCGATCAGGCTGAGCGGGGCACGGCGGGCGCCCGCGGCGAACAGCAGCAGCGGCACCGCGGTGACGACCCCGGCCAGCAGCAGCAACGTCGCGTGGCCGGCCCCGGCGGCGTCCATCGTCAGGCCCGCGGTCGTCGCGACCACGATCAGCTGGGCCGCCGCCACCGGCGTGAGCCACATCGTCTCCAGCGTCAGTCCGCTCACGGCGTCCACCGTCGGACCGATGTGCTTCTTGACGAGCCCGTACAGCCCGAAGGAGAACGCCAGGGCCAGCGCGATCCACGGGAACGCGCCGTAGCCGACGACGATCACGCCGACGGCGATCGCGGCCACGGCGATCGCGATCCACTGCGCGACGCGCAGCCGCTCGTGCAGCACGAGCACGCCCAGCAGCACCGTCACGATCGGGTTGGCGAAGTAGCCGAGACTGGTCTCGATCACGTGACCGGTCAGGGTGGCCAGCACGAAGACCTGCCAGTTGACGTAGATGAGGACACCGGCCACCGCCGTCCACAGCAGCCGTCGCGGAGCGCGCAGGATCGCGATCAGCGCCGGCCAGCCGCGCGTCACCGTCAACAGCGCCGCGCAGAAGACGAGGGAGAGCAGCACACGCCAGGCGACGAGCTCCCACGGTCCGGTCGGCTCCAGCACGAGGAAGTACAGCGGCAGCACGCCCCACAGCAGATAGGCCGCGAGCGCGAGCGCCCCGCCCCGCATGGTCACGGCGGCATCGGAAGGGGACACGCGGCCAGCCTAGGGCGGTCCCGCGGCGACGGGCCCGGCATCCGCGCCGCTCGACTGCCGAGGACCCCGCGATTCCTGCCAGATGACTCGTCTCCGGCGAGGAGACGGCCCGCGGACGCGGAACGGGGCCGCGGACGGGTCACTCCACGGCGCAGGAGCGTCGCGGGCTCTGGTCCTCGAGACCGGCGCAGTTGTACAGGGTGATGGTCGTGCTCGTCTTCGTGCCGTCGGTGCGCAGCAGGGTGAAGGTGTAGTTCTCGGACGAGCGCGAGCAGTCGTAGACGAAGCCGTCGACCGTGCCGGTGGTGGTGCTGCTGCTCAGCGACCACTGCTGATACGTCGCACTGCTCGCGTCGGTGGTGCTGACGCCGAACCAGAGCGTCGTTCCGCTGGCCGACCAGGTGCCGACCAGATACACGTTCGCCGATGTCGCGCACGAGTCGTCGCCCTCGATGAAGACGTCGGCGGAGGAGATGCTGCCGATGGATGTCGTCGACCCTCCGGAGGACCCGGAGGAGCCCCCCGAGGATCCGGACGATCCGGACGATCCGGACGAGCCGGACGAGCCGCTGTCGTCATCGCTGTCGACGACGACCGTGGCGGTCGGGGTGGGGGTCGGCGTCGGGGTGGGGGTGGACGTCTCGCTCACGGTGACGCCGGGCGTGGCGACGGCGCCCGCCACGGTGAGGCGACCGGTGAGCAGCAGGGTCGCGAGCGACGTGGCGACCACCAGCAGCAGCGCGGCGAGGATCACGACAGCGGCGATCAGCCCGCGGCGGCGGCCTGCAGCGGGGGGAACTGGTTCGGCCATGACGCCCGTCCTCTCGACGCGACATCGGTCTCAATGAGCACAGCGTAGCGCCGCGTGCGCCGCGGCGACAGAGACAGATCGAGCCGTCGCGCGACCCCTCTGCGCCGAGCGGATGCCGGAACGCCGAAGGGCGCGGATGCCGCAGCATCCGCGCCCTTCGCGCGATCCGTCCGAGCGGGTCAGCGCACCACGACGGCGAGCACGTCACGGGCCGAGAGCACGAGGTACTCGTCGGCGCCAAACTTGACCTCGGTCCCGCCGTACTTGCTGTAGAGCACACGATCGCCCACGGCGACGTCGAGCGGAACGCGGTTGCCGTTGTCGTCGATGCGACCGGGGCCGACCGCCACGACCTCGCCCTCCTGGGGCTTCTCCTTGGCGGTGTCGGGGATGACCAGACCACTCGCGGTGGTCTGCTCGGCCTCGACCTGCTTGATGACGATGCGGTCCTCGAGCGGCTTGATGGAAACCGACACGGTGTACCTCTTCCTTGTGACTTCACGAAAGACTGGTTAGCACCCTCACACCGAGAGTGCTAACGCCAGTCTAGGGTCCCACTGGCACTCATGCAACGCGAGTGCCAGAGTGCGTCACATTCCGCGGCCCGCGGCGGGCGTCGCCGGCCGGGCCGGCGACCCGCATACCCTGGTGCGGTGACGATCGACGAGCTGCGGGCCCTGCTCACCCCCGAGGGACTGCGACTGCTCGATGAGATCGGCGAGCTCGCCTCCACCACGGACGTGGCCCGCGCCGTGACGACGCTGCGCCGTGCGGGGCACACCGCGGATCTCGTGGCCGCGGTGGTCGGCCAGGCCCGGCTGCGCACGCGGGCGGCGGCGAAGTTCGGCGAGTTCGCCCGGCGGATGCTGTTCACCCGGGCGGGGCTGGAGCAGGCGACGCGGCTCGAGGTCGCCGCCCTGCACGCCGGCCGGTTCCGGGCAGCGGGCGTCGCGCGCGTCGCCGATCTCGGCTGCGGCATCGGCGGCGACGCGCTGGGTCTGGCCGGGATCGGGCTGGACGTCGTCGCGGTGGACGCCGACGAGGTCACGGCCGCGCTCGCGGCCTACAACCTGGCCCCGTTCGGCGCCGAGGTGCGGCACGCGCGCGCCGAGGACGTCGACCTCGACGGCGTCGAGGCGGTGTGGCTCGACCCCGCGCGGCGCACGGCGGGGCACACGGAGACGCGGCGGGTCGCCGCATCCGGCTACACGCCCGCGCTGGACTGGGTGCTCGACCTCGCCCGGCGTCTGCCCGCCGGGGTGAAGCTCGGGCCCGCGTTCGACCGCGACCGGATCCCCGCCGGCTGCGAGGCGCAGTGGATCGGGGTGGACGGATCGACGATCGAGCTGGTGCTGTGGTCCGGGACGCTGGCGCGGCCGGGCGTCGGGCGGGCGGCGGTCGTGATCCGCGGCGGGGCCGCGCACGAGCTCACCGCGGCGGCCGACGCACCCGACGCCCCGGCGCGTCCCCTCGGCGCGTTCGTGCACGAGCCCGACGGCGCCGTCATCCGGGCCCGCCTGATCGGCGACGTCGCGCAGGCGTTGGACGCCGGGATGCTGGCGGAGGGCATCGCGTACCTGACCTCGGACGCGGCGCGCACGAGCCCGTTCGTGCAGTCGTTCCGGGTGCGCGAGGAGCTGCCCGTCGACGTGCGGTCGCTGGGCAGGGCGCTGCGGGAGCGCGGGATCGGGCGACTCGAGATCAAGAAGCGCGGGGTGGACGTGGACCCGGCCGTGCTGCGCGCGAAGCTGAAGCTCGCCGGCCCCGAGGAGGCGACGCTGCTGCTCACGCGGACGACCGCCGGTCGGCGCGCGATCCTCGCCGACCGGGTGTGAGCGTGCCCACGCGAGCGTCGGACCGGTCAGCGGCTGAGGGCGTATGCGAGCCAGCCCGCGCTGTAGACGAGGGACGTCGCGGCCAGCACGACCGCCCAGACCCCCGTCGTCCGCTGATCCCGGCGACGGGCCGCGACCACGCCCAGCGCCAGGCCGACGACGCCGAGCGGGAACGCCCAGCCGACCAGGATCGAGGCCGCGAGTCCGGCGATCGCGAACACGAGCGCGTACACCCCGGGTCGCCACGGCACGGCCGGCGCGGCGACGGGAGCCCCGACATCCGGCTGCCACCCGTGCGCCTCGAGCGCCGTCGTCTCGACCGGCGCCGTCGGCGGGGTCGTGAACCCGCCCCGGTGCTCCCCCGGCAGCACCGCCGCGACGTCCGGCAGCGCCACCTCGGGCGAGGGCGGCTCCAGCCGCGGCACCGGCGCGACCGGCTGCGGCGTGGCAGATGCCGTCGGTTCCGGCCGGGCCTGCGGATCGCTCACACCGGCACCCCGGCATCCGCCGGCGCCACCTGGATCTCGGTCACCGGCAGCGTCGAGTCCGCGCCGAAGGCGAGAGTCGAGGGCCGGCGGCCGGACATGATCAGCTCGGCGGCGAGCGCCGCGATCATCGCGCCGTTGTCGGTGCACAGCCGCAGCGGCGGGATGCGCACCGTGACGCCCGCCGCGGCGGCCCGCTCGAGCGCGGCCTCGCGCAGCCGGCGGTTGGCGACGACGCCACCGCCGAGGAGGAGCCGAGGCACCTCGAACCTCGCGCAGGCGTCGAGCGCCTTGGTCACCAGCACGTCGACGACGGCTTCTCGGAAGGATGCGGCGACGTCGGGGACCGATGCGCCGGGGGTCTGCTCCAGGTAGCGGGCGACGGCGGTCTTCAGCCCCGAGAAGGAGAAGTCGTATCGATGCCCGGCCAGGTCGGAGGCGCGGGAGAGCCCGCGGGGGAAGCGGATCGCGGCCGGGTCGCCGGCCGCCGCCGCGCGGTCGATCTCGGGACCGCCCGGATAGGGCAGGCCGAGCAGGCGCGCCACCTTGTCGAACGCCTCGCCGGCGGCGTCGTCGACGGTCTCGCCCAGCAGCTCGACCTCGGCGGTGAGGTCGCGCACGAGCAGCAGCGAGGTGTGGCCGCCCGAGACGAGCAGGGCGACGGTGGGGTATTCGAGAGGCCCGGCGTCGGCGTCCAGCACATCGGCGGCGATGTGGCCGACGAGGTGGTTCACGGCGTACAGCGGCTTGCCCAGTCCGACCGCGAGGGCCTTCGCGGCGCCGACGCCGACCATGAGCGCGCCGGCCAGGCCCGGGCCGCTCGTGACGGCGACCGCGTCCAGCTCGTGCAGGCCCACACCGGACTCGGCCAGCGCCGCCTCGATCGAAGGCGTCAGCGCCTCCAGGTGCGCCCGGGCGGCGACCTCGGGCACGACCCCGCCGTAGCGGGCGTGCTCGGCCATGGAGCTCGCGATCGTGTTGCTCAGCAGGGTCCGGCCGCGGACGATCCCGACGCCGGTCTCGTCGCAACTGCTCTCGATGCCGAGCACGAGCGGCGGGCGCATCAGCACCATCCCCTCCCCGCGGCGTCCTGCGCCCCCGCGAGCCCGCGCGCGGCCGCCCACCCACGCACGTCGAGTCGCATCACGACGGCGTCGACGTCGTCCGGCTGGTAGTAGCGGGCTCGGCGTCCGAGCTCGGCGAAGCCCTCCGAGCGGTACAGCGCCTGCGCGACCGGGTTGTCGGCGCGCACCTCGAGGAACACGGCGACGGCGCCCGCGGCCAGCGCGTGCCCGAGCAGGTCCGTCAGCAGGTCGCGTCCCCGCCCCCGGCCGCGGGCGGCGGCGTCCAGCGCGATGGTCTGGATGTCGGCCTCGCCCGCGCCGGCGACCGCGCGCACCCCGCCGTAGCCGATCACGCGACCGCCCTCTTCGACGACCGTGTACACGGAGTGCGGCGAGGCGAGCTCGGCGGACATCATCGCCTCCGACCACGCGTCGGTCGGGAACGAGGCACGCTCGATCGCCATGATCGCCACGAGGTCGTCTGTCGTCGCGCGTCGCATGCTCATGCGTGCACCCGCTTGGGCGCCTGCGGCACGGTCACATCCGGCGAGCGCAGGTACAGCGGCTGGTCGGGCCCGATCCGCCGGCCCGCGGCGAGGGCGCGACCCGCCGCGAGCGCCAGCAGCGCGGCGGGCACGGCG
>JASGDW010000148.1:0-3239 GCA_047606965.1 Microbacterium sp. | reverse complement strand
TGCCGCCGTAGGAGATCGAGTTGCCGAAGGCGATGTGGGCGCTCCCCTTGGTCGACTCCGTCTCCATCGGGACCCCGCAGACCGCCCCCTGCGGGTTGAGGCCGACGGAGACCTCCGCCAGGTTCGTCATCCGAGGATCGTCGCAGCGGGCGATCATCTCGAGCAGCCGTCCGCACTCGGCGCCCTCGGCGCCGACGAGCAGGCCGCCGTCGATGCGCAGCACGACCGGCTCGCCGACCGGGCCGGGGCCCATGAACAGGAGGTCGCCGTCGATGACCACGGTGCCGCTGCTCGAGCCTTCGACCGGCGCGGTGCCCGACTCGACGTCCGGCGGCGCCATGTAGTCGCCGGGCTCACGCGCGACCCCGGTGAGCGCACGTCCCCTCCGGCCCCGCACCGAGCCGCTGAGATCCGTGCCGCCGGGGGTGACGACGCGGTAGGTGCTCGCCTGCTCCCAGGCTCTCGCGAGCCGCCGCGTCGTCGCGACGAGCGCGTCGAAATCGACGTCGAGCGGGCCGCCGGAGCGGAACGTGTCGGCGACGACCGCCGGCATCGAGAGGTAGCGCCGCCCCGCATCCGTCGCCCGACGGCGTGCGGCGCTCGAGCCGAGGAAGGTCGAGGTGAGCTCGATCCCGGCGTCGGCGGCGAGCAGGGCGTCGCCGAGCGCCGGCGGCGGCTCGGTGCCGGGCACCGGGTAGCGCGGCAGGTCGAAGACGATCGGGACCGCTCCGCGCTCGTCGAGTCCCGCGACAAGCGCGCCGCGCACGAGCGGATCGGTCCCCTCGTCGACGAGGATGACCACGCGTTCGCCCCGGCGGACGCCCAGGCAGGTGTCGAGCACCCGCGAGACGGTGCGATCGGACAGCGCGGTCATCGTCGTCTCAGCCCGCTCTCCGCGGGCCGGCGGAGAGCTCCGCGAAGCACTCCGCGAACGTCGCGACCGAGGCCATCTTGGTGTCGACGTCGCCGCCGATCGGGAAGATCGACACGCAGTCCACGCCGAGGCCGTCGAGGCTCGCCAGCTGTCCGACGACAGAGGCCCGGTTGCCCGCGAGGGCCATGCGGCGCACGAAGTCGTCCGGGAGCAGCCTCGCTGCCGCGGCGGCCTCCTGGAACTCGCCGCCGGCGTAGGTCTCGCGGACCTGCTGGACGAGCTCCTTCGAGAGCCCCGCGAGCTCGCAATAGACCGGGGCGGTCTGCGGGAACCACGCGGCGATCGAGCGCGCCTGCGCGAGCGCGACGTCCTCGTCCTCGTTGATCGCGCCGTAGGCGAACACGGTCACCTTCGGCCGCGGCCGTCCCGCCGCCGCGGCACCGCGGTCCAGGTGCTCCAGCGCGTAGCCGATCCCGTCCGGGTGCAGGCCCGCGAGGATGACGACGCCGTCGGCGATGCGGCCGGCGAGCTCGAGCGTCCTCGGGCCGCTCGCGGAGACGTACACCGGGATGTCGGTCGGCACGTCGTAGCGCAGGTGCGCGGCGTCGAGCTCGAAGCCGTTCGCCTTCCAGGTGACCGTCTCTCCCGCCCACAGCCGACGCGCGGCGACGATCGAGTCCTCGAGCACCGCGAGCCTGGCCGGCTTGAGGCCGAGCGCGCGCAACGGCCGGTCCCCGACGCCGATCCCGTAGACCGCGCGTCCGCCGGTCATCTCCTGCAGCGTCGCGGCGCCGACCGCGCCCAGGGCCGGGTGGCGGGTGAGCGGGTTCGTGACCGCGTTCCCGACGGTCATCCGCCGCGTCCGCAACGCCGCGATCGCGAGGTACATGTAGCTGTACTTCGAATGCAGCGAGGAGTCCGTGAGCCAGAACTCGTCGAAGCCGAGCGTCTCGATCCGCTCGACCATGTCCCCGAACCGCGCGGACGGGTAGACCGGCTGGAGCGCGACGCCGGAGCGCATCAGCCCTCCGTCGCGAGCGCGATCACGGCGAAGGCGGCGTACACCTTCGCGGCCTCGACGATGTCCGCGATCGCGAGATGCTCGTCCGGGCAGTACACCGGCTCGCCACCGGGCCCGAAGATGATCGTCGGCACGTCTTTGCCGGTGCTCGAGGTGTCCCCCAGCCAGTTCGCGGCGAACAGCTCGGGCTCGGCGCCGCGGACCGAGCGGACCGCGCGGACCATCGTCTGCGTGACCTCGGCGTCGGGATCCGCGAGGTATCCCTCCTTCACGTCGGCGAGGACGACCTCGGCGCGGAAACGAGGCTCACGCTTCTTGGCGTTCGCCAGACAGCGGTCGATCTCCGCGCGGAGCTGCTCCACGGTCACGCCCGGCTGCGGGCGGCAGTCGACGCGGATGACGCACTCGTCGGGGATCATCGACGGCCCTCCGGGGGCGAGGCCGCCGTAGACGCGACCGGGCGCCATATAGGTCTCGCTGCCGAAGAGGTCGGCCACCCACTGCTCGAGGACGGGCTCGAGCCTCGACCGGTCGAGTTCGATGATGGCGTGCGCCGCGAGCATGTTCGCGTTGATCGCGAGCGGCTTGTGGCAGGTGTGCGCGGAGACGCCGATGCAGTGGATGTCGAAGTACACCCGGCCACGGTGGCCGAGGAAGATCTCGTTGTCGGAGAGCTCGCCGAGGACCGCGAGATCGGCCGGGTGGTTCTTGAAGTACTCGATCGCACCGGCCTGCTCGCCCATGTGGTCGGAGACCGCAGCCATCGCGAGTCGCCCGTCGACCGGGATGCCGGAGGCCCGAACGGCCTCGATCGCGACGATCTGGCAGACGAGCGCGGCCTTCATGTCCATGATCCCGTGGCCGTAGACCGCGCCGTCGATGATCTCGCCGGACCAGGGAGTGGACACCCGCCAACCGTGCGAGACCGGCTTGGTGTCCATGTGACCGGTGAAGACGACCGTCTTGCCCGCGCCGCCGCCCAGATCCACGTGGCCGATCGCGTTCGGGCGCGACGGAAGCACCGGCTGCAGTTCCACTCCGGCGAAGCCGCTGCCCGCCATCACGCCGGCGAGGAACTCGGCGAGAGGGCCCTCGTCGCCGAGGATGCTGGGGATGCGGCAGACCTCCTGGACCAGGCCGGTGAGCCGGGTGACGTCGATGTGCGCGGCCACCTTTCCGGCGAGATCGGTGTCGGTCGTCGTCGCCACGTCGCCTCCTCTGAGATCCCAGTTGATATATGAGATCTTATTCTCGTGGCGTCGGTCGGCAAGCCGGAACGGCCGCGCAGAGGTAAATTCCGCGTTACCGTCTCGTCACACGGCCGCGACGGGAACCGTCTCGAGC
>JASGDW010000147.1:0-19699 GCA_047606965.1 Microbacterium sp. | reverse complement strand
GCTCGACCGGCTGCAGCAGCGGCTCGACGGGCGCGTGCTCCCGGCCTGAGCGCGCTTGGCCGGTCACGAGCCGCCGCCCAGCTCCCGCGAGATCCTGGCCAGCGCCTGGGAGAACCGCCGCTCCTGGCCGAAGGACGCGCCTCCGGCGGCGACGACGCCCGCGACGCCGTCGACCTCCAGCAGCTGGCGTCCGTAGTCGATCGCGGCAGCGATCCCCTCGGCGTACGGGTCGCGCGCGTCGAGGATGCGCTCCACATAGCCGGCCGGCAGCACCGCGGACTCGAAGGTGCCCAGCAGCCGCGCGCCGTCGTGGTCGATGACCACCGGCACGCCGGGCAGGAACGGCACGCGCGCGCCGAGCGCGTGCACCTCCTCGACGAACTCCGCCACCTGCCGGGCCTCGCCGGCGTACTGGAGCAGGCCGAGCTGTGCGCCCGCGGCGACCTTCTCGGCGAATCGTGCCGCGCGTCTGCGCAGCGGCGGCGCGCCGGGGGAGGCCGCGGCGCCCGTGAAGAGCCCGAGGCGGCGTGCGAGGGGCACGAGCCGCGTGCCCTCCAGGTCGAACACCGGCTGCGCGTCGGGGCGGTGGCCGCTGTCGGTGTGGTTCCCCGTCACGCACAGGACCCCCGCGGCGCCCGCATCGAGGATTCCGGCGAGCTCGCCCTCGAGGGCGACGCGGTTGCGATCACGGCAGTTCACCCCGAGCCAGGCGCGCAGGCCGCTGCGGCGGATCAGCTCGGCCCGGTAGGAGGGCGGGAACTGCACGCGCGCACGTCCGGAGTCCCCGGAGAGGACCGCGTCCACGTTCCCCGTGAGGATGTCCGCGCACGCGGCGAGCGAGTCCGCGTCCATGGCCCGCGCCGGAAGCCCCGTGAGCACGAGCTTGCGGCGTGCGGCGAGCGTGCGCAGCTCGCGTCCTGCGGCCGTGGCGATCTCGTCGCCGGGGTGTCGCGCCCCGCTCGCTACGGTGTCGTCGCCGGCGTCCGGCCAGCGCACCGTGGGGGCCTCGAGGAACACGCACGCCGAGGCGGAGATCTCGCAGCGCCCGTCGGAGTGCACGTCGCCGCACGGGCCGTACACCATCGTCTTGGGGCAGGCGGCGCCCGGCGCATGCAGCGCGACGCTCATCGTGCGTCGTGCGCGGCCGGTCTCATGACCAGCTCGAACACCGTCGAACGGCAGTCGGCGAAGGCCGGGAGCCGTTTGGTCGCGATCTGCTCACGCGGTGCGGGCAGATCGACGGCGAGGTCGCGGACGAGCCTTCCTGGTCCGGCGGCGAGGACGAGCACGCGATCGGCGAGGTAGACCGACTCGTCGATGTCGTGGGTGACCAGCGCCACCGTGACCTCGTACTCGTCGCGGATGCGAAGGATCAGATCCTCCAGATCGGCGCGGGTCTGCGCGTCCACCGCCGCGAAGGGCTCGTCCATCAGCAGCACGCGGGGCAGCCCCACCACGGCACGTGCGATGGCCACGCGCTGCTGCATGCCGCCCGACAGCTGCCACGGGTAGGAACGCTGCGCCCCGGCGAGTCCGACGCTGTGCAGGGCGCGCTCGATCCGGGCATCCCGCTCCGCCCGCGGCATCCGGGGCGAGAGCATCGCCATCGCGAGGTTGCGCTCCACCGTCATCCATGGGAAGAGCGAACGGCTGTAGTCCTGGAAGACGACGCCGACGCCCTGCGCGGGCCCGCTGACCGTCCTGTCGTCGAGCGCGATGCGGCCGCCTGAAGCCGGGAGCAGTCCCGCCATCATCATCAGCAGCGTGCTCTTGCCGCATCCGGACGGGCCGACGATCGTCACGAACTCGTTCTGCTCGATCCGGAACGAGGTCTCGCTCAGCGCGAGCTTCGCGGCCGGCCCGGTGCCGTAGGTCTTGGTGACCCGATCCACGGTGATGTCCATCGGGGGGATCCTTTCCGAGCGGGGCTCAGAGCTGTGCGAAGCCGCCGCGCCGCTGCCAGCGGAGCAGACGTGCCTCGATGAGGTCGAAGACGAGGTTGACGAGGATGCCGAGGGCGGCGATCAGAAGGAACGCCGACCACATCTGGGGGTAGCGGAACGTCTGCTGGAACAGCGCGATGTCGTGGCCGAGGCCCGCGGTCGTCGCGTAGAGCTCCGCGACGATCATCAGGATCAGGGCGAAGTTCACGCTGATCCGCAGGCCCGCGAGAATGTGCGGGCTCGCGGCGGGCAGCACGACGCGGGCGAGCAGCACGTGGCGGGGAAGGCGCAGGCTCCGGGCCGCGCGCAGCCACGACTCGTTGACCCCCGCGACGCCGTCGGCGGTGTTGATCACGATGAGCCAGACGGTGCCGAAGAAGATGAGGAAGATCCCCGTCCCCTCCCCGACGCCGAAGAACTGCAGCGCGATCGGCAGGAGCGCCGCGTTGGGGACGGCCATCCAGAACCGGATGACGGGGCTGAACAGGCCGCGCGTGATGCCGCTGCGTCCGAGGAGGAACCCGATCCCGATGCCTGCGACCACGGCCAGCAGCCAGCCGCGCGCGAGACGCGAGAGGCTGACCGGCACCGTCGACCAGAACCGCTCGCTGAGGAAGGCGGTGCGGACGTCGCCGCTCAGCCAGTCCTGGCCGAACTGCCCGAGCACGACGCTCAGCGGCGGGAAGAACACTGTGGGGGATACGCGCGCCACGACCTCCCAGAGCACGAGAAGGGCGACGGCGAGCCAGCCGAAGGAGACGAGCCTGCCGAGCGTGCGCGGCAGGCGCCGCAGCGGGTGGGTCTTAGTCAAGGTGGATCCGTTCGATCGTGGCGCGTTCCATCGCGACCATGAGCGTGTACAGCAGCATCCCCAGCAGCCCGATGATCGTGATGCACGCGTAGGCCATGTCGATGTGCAGCGCCTGCTGGTAGCGCACGAGGGCCAGGCCCACACCGCTGCGCGCGCCCAGCAGCTCGGCGCTGATGACCACGACGAGCGAGATGCCGGAGGCGATCCGGATGCCGGTGACGATCGAGGGCGTGGCACTCGGGAGCACGAGCAGCAGGTACTTCCGCCACCACGGCCAGTGCATCGTGCGGGCTGCGTCGATGCGCATCGGCTCGGTGCCGACGACGCCGTAGATCGTGTTGATGAGGATCACGGGGAAGACGGCGTACAGCGACACCGCGATCTTCATCGAGGGGCCGAGGCCGAACAGCAGGATCGCGACCGGGATCAGCGCGGTCGCCGGAACGGACCTCAGCGCGTTCACGACCACCATCAGCGGCCGGGAGAGCGCGGGCACGGTCCCCGCGACGAACCCGATGACGATCGCTGCCGCGGCGGCGAGGCCGAGCGCGGTGAGCCAGGAGCCGAGCGTATCCGCGAGTCCCGTGAGGAAGAGCGGGTCGGCGGCGACGGCGGGCAGCTGCCCGAACACGGCGAAGGGCGAGGGGAGCGACTGCTCCGAGACCCAGCCCGCGGCCACGATCAGCTCCCAGACGCCCACGACCAGGGCGACGCCGAGAAGGCCGAGGAGCACACCGCGGGTTCGGGGGAGGCCGCGGGCCAGTCCCGCACCCGCGGCGTGCTCGGCGACGTGCGTCATTCCGCGCGGGCCCCGTCGGACAGGACCTCGTCGACGTCGATCGCGGAGATGGCGTCCGCCTCGACGAGGATGTCGATCAGCGCGGCGACGCCGTCCGCGTCCAGCTGTCCCGTGTAGGTCGGCTCGGCGGTCTCGGCGAGATCCTCCGCGGTCGAGCCGCAGGCGGCGGCCGTGACCTCGAAGCGCGCCTGGTCGTTGGCGGGGTCGCTCGCCGAGGCGGCCACCTCGTTCATCGCCTCGGCGAAGGCGGCAGCCGCCGCGGCGTTCTCCTCGACCCACCCGGACTCCCCGACGTAGAACGAGGTCGGGATCTCGCCGACGCCGTCGAAGTAGGGGTTGCCGAGCGAGACGACCGTGCCCTCCTCGAGCGCCGAGGCCGCCTGGGTGAAGCTGACGGCGGCGGCGGCGACCGTCCCGCCCACGACGCTCGGCACCTGGTCGGCGAACGGCAGCGCGACGAACTCCGCGGTCGCCCCGGAGCCGTTCTCGGCGATCCACTCCGCGGTCATGATCTCGCCGAGGCTGCCGAGGGCGCTGATCGCGATCGTCGTGCCGTCGAGGTCGGCCGCCGTGTCGATGCCGGAGTCGGCGGCGACGATCAGCCGGTAGGAGTCCTCGTTGGACAGCGAGCTGCCGGAGACGACCGACAGCCCCACGCCGTTCTCGATCGCCTGGAGGCTCGTCAGGGGATTGGCGTAGGCGAGGTCGATCTCGTCGGCCTGCAGCGCCGAGATCCCGGCGGCTCCCGACTCCACGGTCACGAGCTCGATGTCGAGGCCGGCGTCGGCGAAGATCCCTTGGTCGATGCCCCAGACGATCGGGTCGTCGCAGAATCCGAGCGTGCTCACGCGCACGGTGGTGAGCCCGGCCTCGGTGGTGGGCTCGTCGGTCGTCCCGGATGCGCAGGCTGTCAGGGCGAGCAGGGTCGTGGCGGTGCCGGCGAGCGCGAGCAGCGGTCGCCGGGGAGGGCGGATGGTCATGACGGGGGTTCCTTTCGACGGGTGACGCAGAGGGGATGGTGCACGGCAAGGGGAGGACACCGGTCAGGCCGGCGCCGGGTTCAGCTCCCGGGAGGCGAGGGCGAGGGCCCGCGCGTACGCGGTCTCGCCTCCCGGCGATCCGCCGCCGGAGAGGCACACGCCCCGGACGCCGGGGACCTGCAGGTAGGCCTCGGCCAGCTCGAGCGCCGCGCGCACCCCGCGCGAGGCGGGGTCGGGGGCGTCCACGATCGACTCGACGTAGCCGGGCGGGAGCGCGTGCGCCTCGAGGCGGGTGAGCACGCGCGCGCTGCCCTCATCGATGACGAAGGGGAGGCACACCACGGCGGGGCGCGCGGCGCCGAGTCCCTCCACCTCGCGCAGGAACTCGTCCGCGCGGTGCGCGCCCTTCGTCAGGTTCATGAACACGATGTCCGCGCCCGCGCGGGCCTTCTCGGCGAAGCGTGCCGCGCGTGTGTCGGTCGGCGGGTCCTCGGGGGCTTCGGCCGCCGAGACCACCAGGGGAGTGCGCGCGGCGAGCGCCGTCAGAGCGAGGGAGTCGATGTCGAAGACGGGCTTGGCGTCCGGGCGCCTCCCCGCCGAGGGGTGGCCGCCGGTGATCGCATGCACCGCGCTCGCGCCCGCGTCGACGAGCGCGGTGAGCTCGCCCTCCAGCGCCACGCGGTTCCTATCGCGGCAGTTCAGGCTCGTCCACACCGCCAGCCCCCGCTCGCGCAGGAGGCGCGTGCGGTAGGCGGGAGGGAACTGGCGCAGAACGCTCAGCGGTTCGCCGATCAGCACGAGGTCGGCGGCGCCCGCCAGGATGTCCGCCGTCTCGAGGTGGGCGTCGCGGTCGGGCTCTCGCACCGGGAAGTCGCACACCACGATCTGCCGGCGCTGCAGGAGCGCGAGGAGCGCCTCGCCCTCCGCGAGCCTGGGCCGGGCGGATCCCGAGAGGGGCTCCGACGACGCTGTGCTCATGCGATCTCCGATGCGAGAAATGCCAGTAGGGATGTCGAAATGTTGATATTTCTGACATCGCAACGGTATGAGTCACATGTTTCGGGGCGGTTTCCTGCGATGCCATGTCCGATTACGCCTTCCGGGCACGCGGCATCGCGACCCGGCGATCCCGCGTCGGCGCACGCGGCTCCTCCTGGCGCCGCGACAGGTCCGGGCCGCCGGACGTGGGCCGAGCGTCCGCGGGAGACCCTGCTGCCGGGGGACCGTGCTAGAGGGTGATGCGGGCGACGGTCTCGCCGAACTCCGTCTCGCCGACGCCGACGAACCCGACCCGTTCGAAGAAGGCCTGCGGCCCCTGCGCCCCCTCCTCGTAGATGACGTCGACGTGGTCCAAGCCCCGGGCGCGCGCCTCCTGCGTGAGCTGACCGATCGCGAAGCGGCCGACGCCGCGGCCCTGGTCGTCGGCGTCCACGTTGATGCGCCACAGCACCGACCGGAACCACTCCTGGGGCTCGTCCGGATCGAAGTTGGCGCTGACGAAGCCGACGACCTCGTCGCCGTCCAGCACGACCCGCTGCCAGCTGGTGCGCGGGTTGACGACGCTCGCGGCGACACCGTAGGAGACCGGGGCGAGGAACTGCTCCTGGCCGGGTTTGAGCGACATCGAGTTGACGGCGACGATGGTCGCGGCGGACAGCTCTTCCACTCGCAGTTCGGTCATGGTCACAGGCTAGCGGCCCCGGAGGCGGGGGCCAATGGGGCGAAGTATCTTGACGTCAAGATAACCCGGAGGCGCGTGCGATAGGGTGACTCCCGACCCCGGTCCGCCCGTACGGAGAGACGACACGTGCCCGATTCCACGATCATCTACACCCACACCGACGAGGCCCCGGCCCTCGCCACCGCCTCCTTCCTGCCGATCGTGCAGGCCATCGCCGGCCCCGCGGGCGTCTCGCTGACCACCCGCGACATCTCGTTGGCCGGCCGCATCCTGGCCGCCTTCCCGCAGCGGCTGACGCCTGAGCAGCAGGTCGGCGACGCGCTGGCCGAGCTCGGCGGACTCGCCACGCTTCCCGAGGCGAACATCATCAAGCTGCCCAACATCTCGGCATCCATCCCCCAGCTCAAGGCCGCCATCGCCGAGCTGCAGGGGCAGGGCTTCGACGTCCCCGACTACCCCGACGACCCGCAGAGCATCGAGGAGCAGAGCACCCGGTCGCGCTACGACCGCATCAAGGGCTCCGCGGTCAACCCGGTGCTGCGCGAGGGCAACAGCGACCGGCGTGCGCCGCTGTCGGTCAAGAGCTACGCCCGTTCGCACCCGCACCTGAACAAGCCGTTCCCGGCCGGGTCGAAGACGCGGGTGGCGACGATGGGCCATGACGACTTCGCGACGAACGAGAAGTCCGTCGTCATCGCGGACGACGACTCTCTGACGATCCGGCACGTGGACGCCGACGGCGCGGTCACGGTGCTCAAGGAGGGCCTGAAGGTGCTGCCGGGGGAGATCGTGGACGCCACGTTCCTCTCCGCCGCGGCGCTGGACGCGTTCCTGCGCTCCACGCTCGAGACGGCGAAGGCCGAGGACGTGCTGTACTCGCTGCACCTGAAGGCCACCATGATGAAGGTCAGCGACCCGCTCATCTTCGGCCACGTGGTGCGGGCGTTCTTCGCCGACGTGTTCGAGGTCTACGGCGACCGGATCGCCGCGGCGGGGCTGTCGGCCGACAACGGGCTCGGCAGCATCCTGGCCGGGCTGCCCGCCGTCGACGGGGGCGACGAGATCGCCGCGGCGATCGCGGCCGACATCGAGCGCGGACCACGCCTGTCGTACGTGAACTCGGACAAGGGGATCACGAACCTGCACGTTCCCAGCGACGTGATCGTGGACGCCTCCATGCCCGCCCTGATCCGCAACGGCGGCAAGCTGTGGGGCGCCGACGGCTCGGAGGCCGACACGCTCGCCGTCATCCCGGACTCCTCCTACGCGGGCGTGTACCAGGCCACGATCGAGGACGTCATCGCGAACGGACCGCTCGACCCGGCGACAATCGGCACGGTGCCCAACGTCGGTCTCATGGCCCAGGCTGCGGAGGAGTACGGCAGCCACGACAAGACCTTCGAGGTGCCCGCCTCCGGCGTGATGCAGATCGTCGACTCCGCCGGCGAGGTGCTCATCGAGCACGAGGTCTCCCGCGGCGACATCTGGCGTGCCACGCAGACCAAGGACATCCCGGTGCGGGATTGGGTGAAGCTCGCCGTCGCCCGCGCCCGCGCCACCGGCGCCCCCGCCGTGTTCTGGCTCGACGCGAACCGCGCCCACGACGCGCAGCTGATCGCGAAGGTCGCGACCTATCTCGGCAAGCTCGACACCACGGGCATCACGACCACGATCCTGCCGCCGGCGGAGGCGACCCGGTACTCGCTCGCGCGGCTGCGTCAGGGGCTGGAAACCATCTCGGTGACCGGCAACGTGCTGCGCGACTACCTGACCGACCTGTTCCCGATCCTCGAGGTCGGCACGAGCGCCAAGATGCTCTCGATCGTGCCGCTGCTCGCCGGCGGCGGCCTGTTCGAGACCGGCGCCGGCGGGTCGGCGCCCAAGCATGTGCAGCAGCTGCTGGCCGAGGACTTCCTGCGGTGGGACTCGCTCGGCGAGTTCTTCGCCCTCGCGGCGTCCCTCGAGCACTACGCCGGGTTCACCGGCAACGCGGCGGCCAAGGTGCTCGCCGACACGCTCGATCGCGCGACCGGGACGTTCCTGGAGAACGACAGGTCGCCGGGGCGCGCTGTCGGCGCGATCGACAACCGCGGCAGCCACTACTATCTCGCGCTGTACTGGGCGCAGGAGCTGGCCGCCCAGACCGAGGACGCCCAGCTCGCGGCCGTGTTCGCGCCTGTCGCAGCGTCCCTGGCCGACGCCGAGGACGCCATCGTCGCCGAGTTGCGGGCCGTGCAGGGCTCGCCGGTCGAGATCGGCGGCTACTACCACCCCGACCCGGCGCTCGTGGCCGCGGTCATGCGCCCCTCCGCGACGCTGAACGCGATCATCGACGCGATCTGACGCCGCCGCGCATCCGTTCCCCGCGTTCTCCGGGCGGGTCAGTAGTGGACGGAGACCTCGGTGCCGGTGGGGGCCCACTCGTAGACGAACTCGGCGTCCTCGTCCCACATGTTGACGCAGCCGTGGCTCTGCGGGAAGCCGAGCGCGCTACGGAACGCGGACGCCCCGTGGAACGCGATGTTCGTGGTGAAGTAGGTCACCCAGGGCACGTCCTCCGTGCAATAGCTGTCGGTCAGGGTCGGGTCCGAGCAGGCGGCACCCATGTCTTGGATCCGCACGTGCGCGAACACCGTGAACTCGCCGGTCGGCGTCAGGTTCGGGCTCAGGCCCGTCGAGACCGTGTAGGTCTGCACCACCTGGTCGTTCGCGTACAGCGTCACGGTCTGGCTCGTGAGGTTCACGTCGATGTGCCGGTACTCGCTGGTGGTCGAGAACGCCGTCTCGGTCACCGGCAGCGGGTATTCCGCATCGCCGGCCGCCAGGCGCGCGGCGAACTCCTCGGCGATGCCGGAGGTGTCGTCCAGGGTGAGGCCGTTCACCCCGTCTTCGAGGGTCTCCAGCACGGTCCCGGACGAGTTCGTCACGACCGTGGCGTCGACCGGATCGCGGTTCACGAGCCCGGGCAGCGTGTCGACGGTCGCCTGGATGGCGTCGGCGTCCGCCGACAGCGTCAGGGAGCCGTCGGCGTCGCTCACCGTCAGCCATGACGCGAGCGTCGCGCGGTCGATCGTCACGGTGCGCTCGTCGCCGACGTAGAACCCGCCGACGTCGAGCATGCCGTTCAGGGTCGCCGCGGCCTGCGTCGCCTCGTCGGTCGTGATGTCGGCGTCGACGGCGACGGGTGTGCCGTCGACGGTCTGCGTCGCCGCGCTGTCGCCGGCGTCGAACGCCGCCTCGAGCGCCGCGCGCACCGTCTCCAGGTCCAGGCCCTGCCCGTCGGTGGCCGCGGTCACCACGTAGCTGGCCGAGGCCGCGTCGAAGGCGACGGCGGCGTCGACGGCGACGGCGTACGCATCGGGGTCGGCGTCCCGCAACGCCTGCTCGGCGATGCCGGCGTCGATGCTCACGGTCGCCGTGAGCGGCTCCGCGTTCCACTGCGCGAGGTTCCACATCGGATGCTGCGCGTAGGCCTGCTGCGCCAGTTCCTCGGCGTCGATCGTCGCGCCCAGGTCGGCGCCGGTGAGGGTGACCTCGCCGTCGGAGGTCGTGAGCTCGATCGTGGTATCGGCCAGACGCGACTGGAGCGCCTCGGCGGCCGCGTCGGCGGTCAGGCCGCCGATCGTCACGCCGGCGACGGCGGTCCCCGGGGCGATCAGCACGAGCGAGGCCGCGACCGCGGCGACCGCGATCACGCCGCCCGGGATGCCCAGCCACAGCCCGAGGTGCTTCTTCCTCGGCTTCGGCTCGGCCGGAGCCCAGGCGTAGGTCGGCGCGTCGGCGGATCCCGCGGCCTCCGCCGACGCGGCGGAGGCCGCGGAGTCGGCATCCGGCGGGGTCGGCGTCTGATCGCTCACGGGGGATCTCTCTGTTGTGGAATGTTCTCCGTCCATGGTATGTGCGCCGCGGCTCGAGACACGCAACGTTCTGGTCACTTCTCGGGTCATGCGCAGGCGCGAGGGCCGGTGGAGGCGCGCACGATCAGCTCGGGCTCGATCATGCTGCTGGCCACAGGCCGGTCCAGCGAGGCGATGAGGGAGGTCAGGCTGAGGGCTCCCAGCGCGTGGAAGTCCTGCCTCACGGTCGACAGCGGCGGCAGGAGATGACGGGCGTCGGGCAGGTCGTCGAAGCCGATGACGCTGACGTCGTCGGGAACGCGCAGGCCGCGCTCGTGCAGGCCGTGCAGCAGGCCGAGGGCCATCTGGTCGTTGGCCGCGAAAACGGCCGTCGCCTGCCCCAGCTCGCCCGAGCGGCGTCCGACCTCGTAGCCGAAGTCGCTCGTCCAGTCGCCGATGACGGGCGGGCGGGCCGGCAGGCCGGCCGCGGCGAGGCGATCGGACCAGGCGCGGGAGCGCACCCGGGCGTCGACCCAGTCGAGGGGGCCGCCGAGATGCAGGATGTCGCGGTGACCGAGCGAGAGGAGGTGGTCGACGGCGCGCGCGGCGCCGGCGTACTGGTCCACCGCGACGGTCAGGACGCCGTCCGCCGGCTCCGCCGTCACGAGCAGTGTGGGCAGATCGTGCGCCGCGCGCTTGAGGTCGTCGATGGCGGAGTAGCGCGGCGCGATGACGCAGAGGGCGTCGACGCCCTGCGTCCGCAGGTGCGCCACCCCGGCGTCCGTGCCGAGATCCGGAGCGTCCGCCACCGTGGACGCGGTCACGGCGTAGCCCGCGGCGCGCGCCGCCTCCTCGATGCCGCGCAGCGTGCTGCCGGGCCCGTACTGCTCCGGCCGGTCCACGAGCACGCCGATACGCCGGGTGCGGCGGGTCGCGAGCGCCCGGGCGATGGAGTTGGGCGTGTAACGGATCTCCGCCATGGCCGCCTCGACCCGGGCCCGGGTGGACTCCCTGATGTTCGGGTGTGCGTTGAGCACCCGTGAGACCGTCTGATGCGACACGCCCGCGAGCCGGGCGACGTCGTAGATGCTCGGCTTGGCGGTGCGGTGCGGTGCGTCCTCCGTCATCCGGTCGCTCCCCTCCGCCCCTCGGACCCTAGCAGCCCGGCGGCATTGCGCCGCCTCGATGTTACCGCTAACATTCCGTCGTCCCCCGAATCGGAGAAGAGTCGATGACGATCCACGACGATGCGATCGCCCGCACGCGCGGCGAGGTGGCCGCGCTCCACGCCGAACTCGTGCGCTACGGCCTGGTGGTGTGGACCGGCGGCAACGTCTCGGGCCGGGTCCCCGGCGCCGACCTGTTCGTGATCAAGCCCTCCGGGGTGTCGTACGACGACCTCACGCCCGAGAGCATGATCCTCTGCGACCTCGACGGCCGGGTCGTGCCGGGCACCCCGGGCAGCGAGCGCAGCCCGTCCAGCGACACCGCCGCGCACGCCTACGTGTACCGGCACATGCCCGAGGTCGGCGGCGTCGTGCACACCCACTCGACCTACGCCGTCGCCTGGGCGGCGCGCGGCGAGGAGATCCCGTGCGTCATCACGGGCATGGCCGACGAGTTCGGCGGTCCGATCCCGGTGGGCCCGCTCGCGATCATCGGCGACGACTCGATCGGGCGCGGCATCGTGCAGACCCTGAGCGGCCATCGCAGCCGGGCCGTGCTGATGCGGAACCACGGTCCGTTCACGATCGGGGTGACCGCGAAGGACGCCGTCAAAGCCGCCGTGATGTGCGAGGACGCCGCGCGCACCGTGCAGATCGCCCGCTCGGCGGGACCTGTCGTGCCGCTGCCGCCGGAGACCGTCGACGCGCTGTACCTGCGGTATCAGAACGTGTACGGGCAGGCCGGGGACGCCCGCCGATGACCCCCGCCGAGACGATCCGGCTCGGGCGGACGACGCTGGGCATCGAGCTCGGCTCGACGCGCATCAAGGCGTGCCTGGTGGATGCCGACGAGCCCACCCGCCGGCTGGCCGCCGGCAGCTGCGAATGGCAGAACGCGTTCGTGGACCGCACCTGGACCTATGCCCTCGACGACGTGTGGCGGGGCGTGCAGGCCGCGTACGCCGACCTCGCGGCCGACGTCGAGCTCCGGCACGGCGTGCGGCTCGACGGCGTCTCGGCGATCGGCGTCTCGGCGATGATGCACGGCTACCTCGCGTTCGACGCCGACGGCGAGCTGCTCGTCCCGTTCCGCACCTGGCGGAACACCACCACGGGCGCGGCGGCGGCCGAGCTGACCGCCCTGTTCGGCGTGAACATCCCGCTGCGGTGGTCGATCGCCCACTTCCACCAGGCCGTCCTCGACGACGAGCCGCACGTGCCGCGCGTGCACCTGCTCACGACGCTGGCGGGGTACGTGCACTGGCGGCTCACCGGCCGTGCCGTGCTCGGCGTCGGCGACGCGTCGGGGATGTTCCCGATCGACCCGGCGACGCACCGCTACGACCGGGGCCTCGTCGACCTCTTCGACCGGCTCGACGCGGCCGCGCTCGCGGGGCGCAGCATCGCCGACCTCCTGCCGCGGGTGCTCGAGGCGGGCGAGGACGCCGGGACGCTCAGCCCCGCCGGCGCCGCGCTGCTGGACCCGACGGGCACGCTGCGGCCCGGCATCCCGCTGTGTCCGCCGGAGGGGGACGCCGGCACCGGGATGGTCGCGACGAACGCCGTGACGCCGCGCACCGGCAACGTCAGCGCGGGCACGAGCATCTTCGCGATGGTCGTGCTGGAACGGCCGCTGACGCGGGTGCACCACGAGCTCGACCTCGTGACCACTCCGGCGGGCGACCCGGTCGCGATGGTCCACTGCAACAACGGCGCCAGCGAGCTGGCGGCGTGGGCGGGACTGTTCGGCCGCTTCGCGCAGGCGACGGGCGCGTCCCTCGACGCCGACGCCGTGTTCGGGGTGCTGCTGCGGGAGGCGCTCGACGCCCGCGCGGACGCCGGCGGCATCCTGGCGTACAACCACCTCGCGGGCGAGCCGATCGCCGGTCTCGACGAGGGCCGGCCGCTGCTCGTGCGCACGCCCGACAGCGAGCTCACGCTCGCGAACCTCATGCGCGCGCAGCTCTACGGCCTGTTCGGCACGCTGAGCCTGGGCATGCGCGTGCTCGCGGCGGAGGGCGCCGGCATCGACCGGATGGTCGCGCACGGCGGCGTCTTCCGCACCGCCGGCGTCGCACAGCGGTTCCTGGCCGCCGCACTGGACGCCCCCGTCGTGGTCGGGGAGACCGCCGCCGAGGGCGGCGCCTGGGGCATCGCCGTGCTGGCGGCGTACCTGCTCTCCCCGCGTGCAGGACTCGGCCGCTACCTCGACGAGCACGTCTTCGGCGATGCCGACGGCGAGCTCGCATCCCCCGACCCCGACGACGTCGCCGGCTACGCCGCCTACCTGGAGCGCTACCGCTCCGGCCTCGCGGTCGAGGCCGCCGCCGTCACCGCCCTCTGACCGCCCCACCGAGGACCCGCCCATGACACTGAACACCTCGCTCGACGCCGCCGAGATCTGGTTCGCCACAGGCAGTCAGACCCTCTACGGCGAGGACACGCTGCGGCAGGTGGCCGAGCAGTCGCAGCAGGTCGCCGCCGGCCTCGCCGGGCTGCCCGTGCGGATCGTGTGGAAGCCCGTGCTCACCGAGCCCGACGGCATCCGGCGCCTGGCCCTGGACGCCAACGCCGACGACGCCGTGATCGGTGTGATCGCCTGGATGCACACCTTCAGCCCGGCCAAGATGTGGATCGGCGGGCTGGACGCGCTGCGCAAGCCGCTGCTGCACCTGCACACGCAGGCGAACGTCGAGCTGCCGTGGGCCGAGATCGACTTCGACTTCATGAACCTGAACCAGGCCGCGCACGGCGACCGCGAGTTCGGGTACATCCAGACGCGGCTGGGCGTCGCGCGCAAGACCGTCGTGGGGCACGTGTCGAACCCGGCCGTGCGGCGGCAGGTCGACCAGTGGCAGCGCGCCGCAGCGGGCTGGCAGGCGGCGCGCACGCTGAAGCTCGCCCGCTTCGGCGACAACATGCGCTACGTCGCGGTCACCGAGGGGGACAAGACCGAGGCCGAGCTGCGGTTCGGCGTGCAGGTGAACACGTGGGGGGTGAACGAGCTGGCGGATGCGGCGGCCGCGGCATCCGAGACCGACATCGACACGCTGGTCGACGAGTACGTCGACACCTACGAGGTGGCGCCCGAGCTGCTCCCCGGCGCCGAGCGGCACCAGAGCCTGAGGGACGGCGCGGCGATCGAGCTCGGGCTGCGCTCCTTCCTCGAGGCGGGCGGGTTCGGCGCGTTCACGACCTCGTTCGAGGACCTGGGCGCCCTCCGCCAGCTGCCGGGGCTGGCCGTGCAGCGGCTGATGGCCGCCGGCTACGGCTTCGGCGCGGAGGGCGACTGGAAGACCGCCATCCTGGTGCGCGTCGCGAACGTGATGGGGGCGGGCCTGCCCGGCGGCGCGAGCCTCATGGAGGACTACACCTACGACCTGACCCCCGGCGAGGAGCGCATCCTGGGCGCGCACATGCTCGAGGTGGCGCCCTCGCTGACCACCGCGACGCCGCGGCTGGAGATCCATCCGCTGGGCATCGGCGGCAAGGACGACCCGGTCCGGCTCGTCTTCACCGCCGATCCGGGGCCCGCCGTCGTCGTCGCCCTCAGCGACATGCGCGACCGGTTCCGGCTGGTCGCCAACGTGGTCGACAACGTCGCGGCGCCCGATCTGCCGAAGCTCCCCGTCGGGCGCGCGGTGTGGCGGCCGCAGCCCGACCTCGCGACCTCCGCCGCGTGCTGGCTGGAGGCGGGCGCCGCCCACCACACCGTGATGACCACCGCCGTCGGCGTCGACGTGTTCCGCGATTTCGCGGAGATGGCGCGCACCGAGCTCGTCGTCATCGACCAGGACACGACGGTGCGCGACTTCCGCCGGGAGCTGCGCTGGAACCAGGCCTACCACCGCCTCGCCCAGGGTCTGTGACGTCGCGGGCACCCGTTCGGGCAGGCGGCACCGGGCCTGCCTCGCCGTCGAGCCCATGACGTGCGCACCGGACGCGTTCAACGCCGCACGATACGGCTGCGTGTCATAACTCCGCCTGGGCTGCTGCTGCGGATGCCGGGAAGCCCGGAACTCCGGACGCCGACACCGGCTGGCCGGGAATCCAGACTGAGTTACGGCACGGCTGGGCAGCCGCGGACGTCAGCCCCGGGCGAGCGGCAGCAGCTGTCGGCCGAGACGTGCACGACGGGGCCTCACCCGAACACCTTGCCGGGGTTGAGGATGCCGGCGGGGTCGAACAGGCGCCTGATCTGCCGTTGCAGCTCCCACTGCTCCGCGCCGAGCTCGCCCTTCAGCCAGCGGCGCTTGAGCACCCCCACGCCGTGCTCGCCGGTGAGGGTCCCGCCCAGGCGCAGCGCGGCGCGGAACAGCTCGTCGGCGGCGTCCCACACCGCCGACGGCACCTCGGGGCCGTCGAAGACGAAGTTCGGGTGCAGGTTGCCGTCGCCCGCGTGCGCGACCGTCGGGATCGCCAGCCCGTGCTCGCGCTCGATGCGGGCGATCTCGTCGAACATCGCCGGCAGCGCCGAGCGGGGCACCGACACGTCCTCGATCAGGGTCGTGCCCAGCCGCTCCATCGCCGGGTGCATCGAGCGGCGGATCCGCAGCAGGTGCTCGCCCTCGGCCGGATCGGCCGAGACGGCGACCTCGCCGCCGCCGGCACGCAGCAGGGCGGCGGTCGCCTCCGCCTCCGCCGCGGCGGCCGGACCGTCGGTCTGCACCGTCAGCTGCGCCGCCCCGGGTCGCGGGGCCGGCAGGCCCAGCAGGTCGTGGACGGCGGCGAGGCTCGCCGCATCCATCAGCTCCATGATCGCGGGCTGGACGCCGGCCGCGGTCACGGCGGCGGAGGCGGCCGCCGCCTCCCGCACGCTGCGGAACACGCCGGCGATCGTGCAGACGCCGCCCGGCACGAGCCGGCGCAGCTTGAGCGTCGCGCCCACGACGACCCCCAGCGTCCCCTCCGATCCGATCATGAGCGAGGTGAGGTCGTAGCCGGTGACGCCCTTCACGCTGCGGTGGCCCAGGCGCAGCAGGCGTCCGTCGCCGAGCACGACCTCCAGCGCCAGCACCGCATCGCGCACGACGCCGTACTTCGCGCACAGCAGACCCCCGGCGCCGGTGGCGATGTTGCCGCCGACGGTGGAGATCTCACGGCTGGCGGGGTCGGGCGCCCACCACACGCCGTGGGGTGCGAGGGCGGCGTTCAGGTCGGCGTTGAGGACGCCGGGCTCGACGACGGCGAGCAGGTCGTCGGGGCGCACCTCGAGGAGACGGTCCATGCGCCGCAGCGACAGCGCGATCTCCCCGGCGCCGGTGTTCGCGGCGCCCGCGAGCCCGGTCCCGGCGCCGCGGGGCACGACCGGCGTGCCGGTCTGGGTCGCGATCCGCAGCGTGGCCTGCACCTCGGCGACGGATGCCGCGTGCACGACCGCCAGCGGCGTGCCGGCGGCGGCGTGCCCGGACTTGTCGGTGCGCGCGGCGGCGCGGGCGGCGTCCGAGGTGTCGACGGCGTCCCCCAGCGTGCGGCGCAGCAGGGCGACGACGTCGGTCATGCGATGCGGCGGCGTCCGGAGACCAGGCCCGTCGTGACCGCGACGAGGGCGTAGGCGAGGCCGACCCAGGTCAGACTCATGTCCCAGAACGCGGCGGTCGCCGCGGCGTACACCAGCAGCTCGACGATCGCGCGGACGAAGGGGTGCACCGCCAGCACCGCGCGGGGGGAGACGAACAGCGCCCACAGCAGGATCGCCACGGCGGGCGTGCCCAGTCCCAGCAGGATGTTCCACGCGAACGGCCACCCCGCGAAGCCCCAGAACGCGAGCGTCAGGAACGCGACGATCTCGCACGCGAACGCCAGCACGTCGACGGCCGACAGCGGCGCACGGGTGCCCGCGGGCAGCTCGACGGGGGCGTTCGGGGTCACCGTCCCAGTCTACGGGCGCCCGCGGCTCGGGTATGATCGGAGCCGTCGCGACTGGCGTTGAGGTGGGTTCCCACCGGGGAGCGACTGACGACGGCATTCGACCGCACGCCTGGGCCGATGTGGACCTTCCATTCAGCACGCCGTAGTCGAGGAGATCGCCATGACCGATCCGTATTTCAACGCCCCCCTGGCCGAGGTCGATCCCGAGATCGCGCAGGTGCTCGATCGCGAGCTGGAGCGCCAGCGCGGCTACCTGGAGATGATCGCCTCCGAGAACTTCGTGCCGGTGTCGGTGCTGGCCTCGCAGGGCTCGGTGCTCACGAACAAGTACGCCGAGGGCTACCCGGGCCGTCGCTACTACGGCGGCTGCGAGGAGGTCGACGTCGCCGAGGAGCTCGCGATCGAGCGAGCCAAGGCGCTGTTCGGCGCCGAGTTCGCGAACGTGCAGCCGCATTCGGGCGCCACCGCCAACGCCGCCGTGCTGCACGCCCTCGCCCGGCCGGGCGACACGCTGCTGGGCCTCTCGCTCGACCACGGCGGGCACCTCACCCACGGCATGAAGATCAACTTCTCGGGCCGGCTGTACGACATCGTCGCCTACGGGGTGGATCCCGACACCAGCCTCATCGACATGGACGAGGTCGCCCGCCTCGCCCGCGAGCACAAGCCGAAGGTCATCGTCGCCGGCTGGTCCGCCTACCCGCGCCAGCTGGACTTCGCCCGCTTCCGCGCGATCGCCGACGAGGTCGGCGCCTACCTGTGGGTCGACATGGCCCACTTCGCGGGCCTGGTGGCCGCGGGCGTGCACCCCTCGCCCGTGCCGCACGCGCACGTGGTCTCCTCGACCGTGCACAAGACGATCGGCGGCCCGCGGTCGGGCTTCATCCTGACCAACGACGCGGACATCGCGAAGAAGATCAACTCGGCCGTCTTCCCCGGCCAGCAGGGCGGCCCGCTCATGCACGTGATCGCGGCGAAGGCCACCGCCTTCAAGCTCGCCGCCACCCCGGAGTTCCGCGACCGGCAGGAGCGCACGGTGCGCGGCGCCGCGCTGCTGGCCGAGCGGCTCTCGCAGCCCGACGTCGCCGCGGCCGGCATCGCGGTGCGCTCGGGGGGCACCGACGTGCACCTGGTGCTCGTGGACCTGCGCGACGCCGAGATCGACGGCAAGCAGGCGGAGGATCTGCTGCACGAGATCCACATCACGGTCAACCGCAACGCGGTGCCCAACGACCCGCGCCCGCCGATGACGACCTCCGGCCTGCGCATCGGCACGCCGGCGCTCGCGACCCGCGGCTTCGGCGACGCCGAGTTCGCCGAGGTCGCCGACATCATCGCCACGGCGCTGCTGCCCGCAGCCGACGTCGCGGCGCTGCGCACGCGGGTCGCGGCCCTGACCGACGCGTTCCCGCTGTACCCCGGCCTGTCCCGGTGACATCGCGGACCGGCCGGCTTACCGTCAACTGAAAACAAGCGATGCGGGTGGGGTCGGCATCCACCCGTCGTCGTTCCGTGAGACGGCAACTGGGCGCCGAGACCGTCGCTTCTTCCCGGGGTCTCGGCTTCCAGAGGCAGTCTCGCGGATGTCGGCGCAGGACACGAGCATGTGAGGAGAGCGGGATGACCGCGCAGAGGCTGGACGGGGTCGCCACGGCGGCGGCGATCAAGGCGGAGCTGACCGAACGGGTGGCCGCGCTGAAGGCGCGGGGGGTGACGCCGGGGATCGCGACGGTGCTGGTGGGCGCGGACCCGGGATCGCAGCTGTACGTCGGGATGAAGCACAGGCAGTCCGAGGCGATCGGGATGAACTCGATCCAGCGGGCGCTGCCGGCCGACGCGACCCAGGCCGAGGTCGAGGCGCTGATCGACGAGCTCAACGCCGACCCCGCCTGCCACGGCTACATCGTGCAGCTGCCGCTGCCGAAGCACCTCGACACCGACGCGATCCTGGAGCGGATCGACCCGGACAAGGACGCGGACGGCCTGCACCCGACCAACCTCGGCCGGCTCGTGCTCAACGTGAACGCGCCGATCACCTCGCCGCTGCCGTGCACGCCGCGCGGGGCGATCGAGCTGCTCACCCGCAACGGCTACGACCTGGGCGGCAAGCACGTGGTGGTGGTGGGACGCGGAGTGACGATCGGCCGGTCGATCGGGTTGCTGCTGACCCGTCGCGACATCAACGCGACGGTGACCCTGACCCACACCGGGACGGCGGACCTGTCGCCGCATCTGCGGGAGGCGGATGTGATCGTGGGCGCCGCCGGGGTCAAGCACCTGGTGACCGCGGCGGATGTGAAGCCCGGTGCGGCGGTCCTGGACGTCGGGGTGACGCGGGGGGAGAAGATCCCCGAGACCGGGAAGTACCGCGTCTACGGCGATATCGCCCCCGATGTCGCGGAGGTCGCCGGCTGGCTGTCCCCGAACCCGGGAGGTGTGGGCCCGATGACCGTCGCGCTGCTGATGACCAACGTCGTCGAGGCCGCGGAGCGCGCGGCCTCCTGAGGGCAGGAGCGGCGGCTCACGGCCGGCCGGCGCGGGACGGCGGGCGGAACCGCGGGTGGGGGCCGGGGAAGCCGAGGCGCTCGCGCAGCGTCAGGGAGCGGTCGGGT
>JASGDW010000146.1:0-8058 GCA_047606965.1 Microbacterium sp. | reverse complement strand
GCACAACCGGCCTGTGTATCGGCCACATAGCACCCGAAGCGGTGGACGCCGGTCCCATCGCGTTCGTGCGCGATGGTGATCTGATACGGGTCGATATCGCGGCTCGCTCTCTCGACATACTCGTCGATGAGGCCGAGCTGAGCTCCCGCCGTGAGGGCTGGGAGCCGCTTCCCCCGCGCTATACCCGTGGCGTCCTGGCCAAGTACTCCCAGCTCGTGCGTTCGGCATCCGAAGGCGCCGTGACGGGGTAACGGCCGGCTCTTCCTCTCATCCATCGACTCGTCTCGAGGTTCCTCCGTCATGTCAGACGCTCCCGCGTCGGCCGTGCCACGGCCGCCTGTCCGCACGTCCCCCGCCCCCCAGATCACCGGCGCCGAGGCCGTCGTCCGCTCGCTCGACCTGCTCGGGGTCACCGATGTGTTCGGCCTGCCCGGCGGGGCGATCATGCCCGTCTACGACCCGCTCATGGACGACGAGGCCGTCCGCCACATCCTCGTCCGGCACGAGCAGGGCGCCGGCCACGCCGCCGAGGGGTACGCCGCGGCCTCGGGCAAGGTCGGTGTCGCACTAGCGACCTCCGGTCCGGGCGCGACCAACCTCGTCACCGCCATCGCGGACGCCTATATGGACTCGGTGCCGATCGTGTGCATCACCGGTCAGGTCTTCTCCACCCTGATGGGCACCGACGCGTTCCAGGAGGCCGACATCGTCGGCATCACGATGCCGATCACGAAGCACTCATTCCTGGTCAAGCGTGCCGAGGACATCCCCGGCGCGATCGCGGCCGCGTTCGAGATCGCGGGCACCGGCCGGCCCGGCCCGGTGCTGGTGGACATCACCAAGGACGCGCAGCAGAACAGTGCGCCCTTCGTCTGGCCGCCCAAGATCGACCTGCCCGGCTATCGGCCGGTGACCAAGGCGCACGGCAAGCAGATCCAGGCCGCGGCCGCGCTCCTGGCGGGTGCGTCCAAGCCGGTGCTGTACGTGGGCGGGGGGGCGATCCGTTCCCGTGCCTCCGGGGAGCTGCGGGCTCTCGCCGAGCGCACCGGAGCACCCGTCGTGACGACGCTCATGGCGCGCGGCGCCTTCCCCGACTCGCACCGGCAGCACCTCGGCATGCCGGGCATGCACGGCACCGTGCCCGCCGTGCTGGCGCTGCAGGAGGCCGACCTCATCGTGGCGCTGGGCGCCCGTTTCGACGACCGCGTCACCGGCAAGGCATCCCTGTTCGCCCCGCACGCCCAGGTCGTGCACGTCGACATCGACCCGGCCGAGATCTCGAAGATCCGCACGGCGGACGTGCCGATCGTGGGCGATCTGCGGGAGGTGCTCGTCGACCTCAACGCCGCCTACGCAGCCGCCGCGGACACGGCCGACCTCACCGAGTGGTGGGCCTACCTCGACGGCCTTCGCGAGGAGTTCCCGCTCGGCTACACGCCCACCAGCGACGGGCTGCTCGCACCGCAGCACGTCATCCAGCGCATCGGCGAGCTCACCGGGCCGGAGGGCGTGTACGTGGCGGGCGTCGGCCAGCACCAGATGTGGGCGGCGCAGTTCATCCGGTACGAGCGTCCCAACGCCTGGCTGAACTCCGGGGGAGCGGGCACCATGGGCTACGCGGTGCCGGCGGCGATGGGCGCCAAGGTGGCCCAGCCCGACCGCGTCGTGTGGGCCATCGACGGCGACGGCTGCTTCCAGATGACCAACCAGGAGCTCGCGACCTGCGTCATCAACGACATCCCGATCAAGGTCGCCATCATCAACAACTCGTCGCTGGGCATGGTGCGTCAGTGGCAGACCCTGTTCTTCGACGGCCGGCACTCGAACACCGACCTGAACACGGGGCACGGCACCGCCCGCATCCCGGACTTCATCACGCTCGCACAGGCCTACGGGTGCCTCGCGATCCGGGTCGAGAAGGAGGACGAGATCGACGCCGCGATCGAGCTGGCCCTGGCCACGAACGACCGCCCCGTCGTCATCGACTTCGTCGTCTCCGCCGACGCCATGGTGTGGCCGATGGTGCCGCAGGGCGTGAGCAACAGCTACGTGCAGTACGCGCGCGATCACTCGCCGGCGTTCGAAGAGGAGGCGTGAGATGACCAGTCATGTGCTGAGCCTCCTCGTCGAGGACAAGCCGGGTCTGCTGACCCGCGTGGCGGGCCTGTTCGCCCGCCGCGGCTTCAACATCGAGTCGCTCGCGGTGGGCGTCACCGAGGTGCCGGGCCTGTCGCGCATCACGGTCGTGGTGGACGTCGACGAGCTCCCGTTGGAGCAGGTGACCAAGCAGCTGAACAAGCTCATCAACGTCATCAAGATCGTGGAGCTGGACCCCGCGGCCTCCGTGCAGCGCGAGCACATGCTCGTGAAGGTCCGTGCCGACAACCAGACCCGGGCGAACGTGATCGAGGTCGTGAACCTGTTCCGTGCGCAGATCGTCGACTACGCCCCGGAGGCGCTCGTGATCGAGGTCACCGGCGACAAGGGCAAGGTGGAGGCCTTCCTCCGCGCCCTCGAGCCCTTCGGCATCAAGGAGCTCGCCCAGTCGGGCCTGCTCGCGATCGGTCGCGGCGGCAAGTCCATCACCGAGCGCGTGCTGCGCGGCTGACCCGTCTACTTCCCGAACCACAATCAAGGAGAACAACGAATATGGCTGAGATCTTCTACGACAACGACGCCGACCTGTCGGTCATCCAGAGCAAGAAGGTCGCGATCGTCGGCTACGGCTCGCAGGGCCACGCTCACGCGCAGAACCTGCGCGACTCGGGCGTCGAGGTCGTCATCGCCCTCAAGGAAGGCTCGCGCTCGATCGCGAAGGCGCAGGAGGACGGCTTCGAGGTGAAGTCGGTCGCGGATGCCGCGGAGTGGGCCGACCTGATCATGATCCTCGCCCCCGACCAGCACCAGCGCGGCATCTACAACGACGAGATCAAGCCGCACCTGGCCGCGGGCAAGACCCTCGCCTTCGCGCACGGCTTCAACATCCGCTTCGGCTACATCGAGGCCCCTGAGGGGGTCGACGTGATCCTCATCGCGCCGAAAGCCCCCGGCCACACCGTGCGGCGCGAGTTCGTCGCCGGGCGCGGCATCCCCGACATCATCGCGGTCGAGCGCGACGCGTCCGGCCACGCCTGGGAGACCGCTCTGGCCTACGCCAAGGCGATCGGCGGCACCCGCGCCGGTGTCATCAAGACGACCTTCACCGAGGAGACCGAGACGGACCTGTTCGGCGAGCAGGCCGTGCTCTGCGGCGGCGTCTCGCAGCTGATCCAGTACGGCTTCGAGACCCTCACCGAGGCCGGCTACCAGCCGCAGATCGCCTACTTCGAGGTGCTGCACGAACTCAAGCTCATCGTCGACCTGATCTGGGAGGGCGGCATCGCGAAGCAGCGCTGGTCGGTCTCCGACACCGCCGAGTACGGCGACTACGTGTCCGGCCCGCGTGTGATCGACCCGCACGTGAAGGAGAACATGAAGGGCGTGCTGGCCGACATCCAGTCCGGTGCCTTCGCATCACGCTTCATCGCCGACCAGGACAACGGCGCCGTCGAGTTCCTGCAGCTGCGCGAGAAAGCGGCCCAGCACCCGATCGAGCAGGTCGGGCGTGAGCTGCGCGGGCTGTTCGCCTGGAAGCAGCAGGACAAGGACTACACCGAGGGCTCGGCCGCGCGCTGATCCCCGGCATCCGGCCCGACCGAGTTCCGTTCTGAGGAGATCGGGGATCCTGAGGAGCGACGCCGCCGCAGCGTCCTCAGGATCCCCGATCTCCTCGACATCGCGACCGGTAGGCTGGGGGCCATGGCACGACGCGACGACGACGCCTTCTCCTGGGGGGACGACGACCCGACGCTCGACGACGGGATCGATCGCGCCGACGACGAGGACTGGGCCGAAGGCGCGGAGGCGTCGGTCGGGCGCGGCACGGACGCACCCGCTCAGCTGCCCGAGGCCCGGCCCGGCGGCACCGTGACCGCCACCGTCACCGCGGCTGACGGCACGGTGAGCACGCGGGAGGTCGTGCACCCGCACACCGACGACCGGAAGAAGCCGCGCACCACGCGCACGGCGTCGACGCAGCCGGCGCCGCTCGGCAACGTCGCGCTGGTGAGCCTGGGCCTGCTCGGCGGAATCTATCTGCTCTTCGCGGTGGGCTGGCTCATCTCCGGGTCACGGCTGCAGGCCTACGCCATCCTGTACGCGATCGAGCCGATCGGGTACGCCGTCGCCTGGGCGCTGGCCGCCCTCGCACCGGCGCTCTGGTTCGCCGCCGTGCTCTTCTTCGGCCGGCGCCGGCCGGTCTGGCTGCGGATCGTGCTGCTCGTGCTGGGTGTGCTCGTGCTCGTCCCGTGGCTCTTCCTGACCATCGGAGCGACATCATGAGCGATCACAGCGCGGCGGAGCCGACCGCGCGCCGGTCGCCGGCGTGGACGGCGACGGCGGCCGCCGGCGGCTTCGGGCTGTTCTACGCCTATGCGGTGTGGAGCGCGGTCGCCTTCCTCCTCCAGTGCGCGGCGCAGAGCATCACCGGTTACGGCTGGTTCGTGCTGCTGCTGCCGATCGCGTTCCCGATGATCGTGTTCGCGGGGGCGTTGGTCGTGGGTCGGCGGCGCGGACTCCTCTCCTTCACGCTCCTGCTGCTGGGCGGTCTCGCGCTGGTCGCCGTGTTCTGGCTGAACGTCGTGGGAATGGTGGCCGGCGCACCCGCCTCGATATTCACCGGCTCGTGAGAGCACCCGCGTCGGGCCGGACACCTCGCACGCGATAGGCTGGACGACGGTCTCGCCGCAGGACGCGATCGGGGCCGTCTCCCCGTCCCGCATCCCCGTGTGCGCGGATCTCTCGCACCGCCCCGAAGGACCCGTCCGTGACCAAGCCCGTCGTCCTCCTCGCCGAAGAACTCTCTCCCGCCACGATCGACGCCCTCGGAGAGGGCTTCGAGATCCGGAGGGTCGACGGCGCCGATCGGGCCGCGCTCTTGCCGGCGCTGGCCGAGGCCCACGCCGTGCTGATCCGTTCGGCCACGAAGATGGACGCCGAGGCGATCGCCGCCGCACCGGCGCTGAAGGTGATCGCCCGCGCCGGGGTGGGGCTGGACAACGTGGACATCAAAGCGGCCACGACCGCCGGCGTGATGGTCGTCAACGCGCCGACGTCGAACGTCGTCTCGGCGGCCGAGCTGACCGTCGGCCACATCCTGAGCCTCGCTCGCCACATCCCCGCCGCGCACGCCTCGCTGTCCGGCGGTGCCTGGAAGCGCAGCTCGTTCACCGGTGTCGAGCTGTTCGAGAAGACCGTCGGCATCATCGGCCTGGGCCGCATCGGCGCGCTCATCGCGGCGCGGGTGCAGGCGTTCGGGGTCCGCGTCGTCGCCCACGACCCCTACATCACGAGCGCGCGCGCGCAGCAGCTGGGCGTCGAGCTGCTGAGCCTGGACGAGCTGCTCGCGCAGAGCGACTTCGTCACGATCCACATGCCGAAGACCGCCGAGACGACCGGCATGATCGGCATCGAGCAGCTGCGGCGCATGAAGCCCACCGCGTACGTCGTCAACGTCGCGCGCGGCGGCCTGATCGACGAGGAGGCGCTGTACGAGGCGCTGACGACCCACGAGATCGCCGGTGCCGGCCTCGACGTGTTCACGAGCGAGCCTCCGAAAGAGGACGGCCCCGCCTTCCGGCTGCTCGATCTGCCGAACGTCGTGGTCACCCCGCACCTGGGCGCCTCGACCGAGGAGGCGCAGGAGAAGGCGGGCGTCTCCGTCGCGAAGTCGGTCAAGCTCGCCCTGGAGGGCGACCTGGTGCCGGATGCGGTCAACGTCGCGGGCGGCGTGATCGACCCCTTCGTGCGCCCCGGCATCGCCCTGGTGGAGATGCTCGGCCAGTTCTTCAGCGGGCTGGCCCAGAGCGCGCTGACCAGCCTCGACATCGAGGTGCGCGGCGAGCTCGCCGCCTACGACGTCAGCGTGTACCGGCTGGCCGCGCTCAAGGGGATCTTCACCCCGATCGTCAGCGAGACCGTGTCGTATGTGAACGCGCCGCTGTTCGCGCAGCAGCGCGGCGTCGAGGTGCGCCTCATCGTCGAGCCGGAGAGCCCGCTGTACCGCAACATCACGATCCTGCGGGGCACTCTGGCGGACGGCTCCGTGCTCACCGTCGCCGGCACGCTGGCCGGCACGCGCATGGTGCCGAAGATCGTGAGCATCGACGGCTACGAGATCGAGGTGCCGATCGAGCGCACCCATCTGGTGATGCGCTACGCCGACCGGCCCGGGATCGTCGCGATCTACGGCCAGAAGCTCGGCGAGGCGGGCATCAACATCGCGGGGCTGCAGGTCGCACGCCCCGACGTGTCCGGCCGTGCCCTCTCGGTGCTCACCGTGGACTCGCGCGTGCCCGACGCCCTCCTCGCCGAGATGCGGGACGCCGTCGGCGCCGACCTGTTCCGGCAGATCGAGGTCGTCGAGGCCTGAAGCCCGCGCTCCGCCCGCTCAGCGCAGGGGGCGCGTCGCCGTCTCCACGAGCGCGATCAACGCGCTCATCGCCTCGCCGCGGGGGACCGGGCCGGCGATTCCGCCCTCGCGGATCGCGTTGTTGAAATAGAGCCCGTCGCTCACCAGCAGAACGAGCGCGAGCGCCGTGGCGTCCGCCGTGTGGGGGCGCAGCAGCGCCGCCCACTGCTCCCGCATCGCGTGCAACGCGTCGGCCGCGCGCGCGTTGCCGCCCTGGGCGATGCGTGAGACGGCGATGATGGCGCGATCCAGCGGGTCGCCGTCGATCGCCGAGGTGCGCAGGAAGTAGGCGACCGGTCCCTCTGGCGCGGCGCTCATGGCCGCCACGTCCGCCGTGACGAGCTCGTCAAGCCGTGCCACGACGCCGGCCTCGAGCGCCTCGCGCGAGCCGAAGTGGTACAGCAGCCCGCCCTTCGAGACGCCGGCGGCGCGGGCGGTGGCGTCGATGGTCGCGGCCCGGGCGCCCTCGTCGATCAGCAGCCGCTCGAACGCGTCGAGCACCTTCTCGCGGGCATGCGGGGGGCGGCTCATGGCCTCGATCGTATCGATGACTCCTCGCCGTCCATGATACTATACCATCTGGACGGTGTAGAAACTATGACTCTGACAGAAGACCTCCGGCTGGCGGACGCGCAGGCGCGCCGGGTCGGCGTCCGCGGCTGGGCCGCGCTCGTCGTGCTGATGCTGCCCGTGCTGCTCGTCTCAGTCGACAACACGGTGCTGAGCTTCGCCCTGCCCGAGATCGCCCTCGCGCTCGCGCCCTCCGGCACGCAGCAGCTGTGGATCATCGACGCGTACCCGCTCGTGCTGGCGGGGCTGCTCGTCACGATGGGCGTCCTCGGCGACCGGTTCGGCCGGCGACGGATGCTGCTCGTCGGCGCGAGCGGCTTCGCCCTGGTCTCGGTGCTCGCAGCCTTCGCTCCGGACGCCACGCTGCTGATCGCCGGCCGTGCCGGCATGGCGGTGTTCGGCGCGATGATCATGCCCGCGACGCTGTCGCTGTTGCGCAGCATCTTCACCGACCGCGACCAGCGGCGCCTGGCCATCGCGGTCTGGGCCTCGATGTTCTCGGCCGGGGCGGCCCTGGGCCCCATCGTCGGCGGCCTCCTGCTAGAGCACTTCGCCTGGGGCTCGGTCTTCCTCATGGCGGTGCCCGTGCTGATCCCCCTGCTCCTGCTCGCGCCGATCCTGGTGCCCGAGAGCAAGGACCCGCACCCGGGGCGGATCGACCCGGTCGGCATCCTGCTCTCGATGCTCGCGCTGGTCCCGATCGTCTACGCGATCAAAGAGGCGGCAGTGAACGGTCTGAGCGGCACGATCGGCCTGCTGATCGCGGTGGGCCTCGTGGCGGCGGCGCTTTTCGTGCGTCGTCAGCTGACCGCCGAGGTCCCGATGCTCGACATGGCCCTGTTCCGGCGGGGCGCGTTCGGCGGCGCGATCGTGGTGAACATGCTGAGCCTGATGGCCCTCGTCGGCTTCCTGTACTTCGTCGCGCAGCAGCTGCAGCTCGTGCTCGGCATGGGCTCGCTCCAGGCCGGTCTCGCGCTCGT
>JASGDW010000145.1:0-6285 GCA_047606965.1 Microbacterium sp. | reverse complement strand
TGACGTAGTCCGGGTGGAAGGTGTTCAGCAGCACATCCGGGTCGGCGCGGGTGAAGTTGCCCGAGAGCAGGTCCCAGTCGCCGGACGACTGCAGCGCGGTGCTCTCGGCCGAGGTGACCTGGGACAGCTCCAGGTCGAAGCCGATCTCCAGCAGCTGCGCCTGCACGAGCTGCCAGAGGGCGCGGTCGTTCTCGCTGGTGAAGCTGATCGTCGCCTCGAGTCGCTCGCCGTCCTTCTCGTAGATGCCGTCGTCGCCCAGCACCCAGCCGTCGTCCTCCAGGATGGATGTCGCCGTGTCCGGGTCGTAGGCCAGCTCCGCGGAGAGGTCGACGTGCCCGGGCACCGAGTCGGACACGATCGAGGTCGCCGCAGGGCTGTAGTCGTTGTAGATGGTCTCCTGGATCTCTTCCCGGTCGATCCCGATCTGGAACGCCTGACGCACGGCGAGGTCGTCGAACGGGGCGCGCGAGAGGTTCGGGTACAGCGTGTTCGGCACACCCGCCGAGACCGCGCTGACGATCTGACCGCCCTCGCCGAGGATGGTGTCGATGTCGGAGCTGTTCACGCTCAGCGAGGCGTCGACCTCGCCCGAGAGCAGGCTCTCGGTGAGCACGCCGGACTCGGGGATCTCCACGAAGGTGACGGAGTCGAGGTATGTCTCGCCCTGGTTCTCCGCCTCGGGTGAGGCCCAGGCGTAGCCGTCGCGACGCACGATCGTGACGTGGTCGTTGTCGACGTTCTCGCCGATCACGAAAGGCCCGGTCCCGATGACCCCGTCGGCGCACCGGGTGTCGTAGTCGAGCGACAGGCTCCCCGACCAGGCGATGCCGAGCGCCTTCTCGGTGAGGGCTTCGAGGAAGCCCGCCTTCGGCTGGTCGAAGCTGATCGCGATCGTGTCGTCGTCGATGACGGTGGATCCGGAATAGCCGGAGATGTAGGCCGCGGCCACCCCCTGCCCGGTCGCCTCGCGGAACTCGATCCAGTTGTCGAAGTTGGCCTTGACCTCTTCGGCGTCGAAGGGCTCGCCGTTGCTGAAGGTGACGTCGTCGCGCAGCGTGAGGGTGTAGGTCAGGCCGTCGTCGCTGATCTCGTAGCCGGTCGCCAGCCACGGCTCGATCTGTCCGTCGTCGCTCAGGTCGAAGAGGTTGTCGAGCACCGCGCGACCCGGGAAGTTGTTGTACGGCGTGATGGCGGCGTCGATGCAGGGCGGGATGTCGGTGATCCCGACGGTCAGGTCGCCGCCGACGACGGGGTCGGAGTCGGTCTCCTCGGTGGCGTCGGAGGAGCCCGCGCAGGCGGTCAGAAGGAGGGACGCCGCCAGCAGGGATGCGATGCCGGCGGCGGCGCGGATGCGTGTCATGTGATGTCTCCTGGGAGGGGTGGTGCGGTGGTGAGGGGTCAGTGCGGGGTCGTGGTCCGGCCGGTCACGGGCGCCGCCGCGAAGTCGTCGGGCAGGGGCGGGAGGCCGAAGTGGTCTCGGAGGGTCACGCCCTCGTACTCCTGTCGGAACCGTCCGCGTTCGCGCAGGATCGGCACGACCTGCTCGGTCAGCAGCCGGATGGTCTGCCAGCCGCCGGACGGGAAGACGACGAAGCCGTCGGCGGCGCCGTGGTCCACCCACTCCACGAAGTGGTCGGCGGCCTGTTCGGGCGTGCCCACGAACCGGCCGTGGCCGAAACCGGTCGCGACCGCCTGCAGCACCTTGCGCAGCGTGTATCCGTGCGTGAGCGCGAGGTCGACGAAGATCTGCGGCCGGCTCTGGCGACGCGCGAGACGCGACGTGTCCGGGAACCGGTCGGCGGGCACCCGGGCGTCGAGGTCGATCCCGGACAGGTCCGCGCCGCCGAGCAGCTCTTCGAGGCTGAGGCGCGCCTGGTCGTAGTCGATCACCTCCAGCTCCCGTTCATAGGCCTCGAGCGCCTCGGTCTCGGTCTCGGCGAGGTAGAGCCCCACTCCCGGCAGGATCTTCACCTGCCCGGCCGCTCGACCGGCGGCGGCCACGCGCTCGCGGATGTCGTGGGCGAAGACGGCCGCCTCGTCCAGGCGCTGCTGCGCCGTGAAGACCACCTCGGCGTGCTCGGCCGCGAACCGGCGCCCCCGCTCCGAGTTGCCGGCCTGCACGAGCACGGGCCGTCCTTGCGGCGACCGGCCGATGTTGAGCGGCCCCTCCACCCGGAAGTGCTCGCCGATGTGGTCTATGGGGTGGATCAGGTCCGGCTCGACGAGGCGGCGTCCTTCGCGGTCGAACGGGAGGGCGCCGCGTTCCCAGCTGGCCCAGAGCTTCTGCACGACCTCGACGAACTCGTCGGCGCGGTCGTAGCGGGCGTCCTGGTCGGGGATGGACTCGTAGCCGTAGTTCTTCTCGCCGTCCGAGGAGGTGACGATGTTCCAGCCGATCCGGCCGCCGCTGAGGTGATCGATGGTCCCGAGCTGCCGCGCGAGCGTGTACGGCTCGGAGAACGTCGTGGAGGCGGTGCCGATCAGCCCGATCCGTTCCGTGCGGGCGGCGAGCGCGGAGAGCAGGGTGAGCAGTTCGAGCGAGCCCGCATGGGGGGAGTCGCGCTTGCGGATCCGCTGCGCGGCGACGCCGTCGCCGCGGATGACCGCATCGAGCTTGGCGTCCTCGGCGGCGTGGGCGATGTCGAGGTAGGGGGGGAGCGAGTTGATCTCCTCGACGCGGCTGCCGGGGTCGGACCAGTTGGCCGTGCTGAGGTAGGTCAGCCACAGACCGAGGTGGATGTGGCGGATGTCGGACATGTGCTCACGTTCCTTCGCGTCGTCGGCTCAGACGGCCTGGAGCTCGGCGCCGGCGACGCGGCCGAGCTCCTGGTCGATGAGCGCGTGGAACTGGGCGTGTGCGACGCGGGGCGGCAGGCGCCAGGCGTCGTTCAGCTCGGCGGTGATCTCCTGTGCGCGACCGGCGGCCTCCAGCAGCAGCTGGGTGTAGGCGGCGCGTTCGACCGAGAGGAAGTAGAAGGCGGCCTCCGCGAGCGTCTCGCCGAAGGCGACGGCGCCGTGAGAGCGCTGGATGAGGATGCGGGCCGTCGGCCCGAGCGCCGGGACGATGGGATCCTGCAGCGACTCGCGAACGGCCTGGATGCCGTCCAGCCACGCGGAGTCGGTGGTCAGTGCGGACAGCTCCCGGCCGGCGCTCGACCACGCGAAGGTGTGCGTCGAGTGGACGTGCACCCCGGCGCGCAGCTCGGGGCGGGCCCGGTGCACCTCGATCTGGCTGTCATACCCGTGCGCCTCGTGCCGTCCCTCCACCACGCGGCCGTCGGGGGCGACGAGCACGGTGTCGTCGGCGGAGACCGCGGTGAACGGGAGCCCGGCCGGGTTCACCCAGTACAGCTCCTCGTCGCCGGGATCGCGCACCGTGAGGTGGCCGGCGAGGCCGTACTGGAAGCCGAGGCGGCCGAGGATGCGCGCGGTGGCGGCGAGCTCCGCGCGCACGGTGTCGCGTTCGTGTTCATGGGTCATGGTCGTCTCCTTCTCGTGTCGCCCGGCTCCGAGCGCCCGGTCTGGTCCTTGGTAGAGGACGGCGCGAACGAGCGTCCAATCATCGGGACGGATCGATATCGATCGCGATGACCCGGACGAACGGCCCTCCGGCCAGCGGGGACAAGGTGAGGCGCGCCCCGGTGGGTGTCCGCTCGACGACGGCGGAGCCGTAACACGGCTTCATCCGACGTCATCCCGCTTGATGCATCCCGGGTCCCGCGCGTCTCGCCGTCCGCCGCCCCGCGCCGCTCCGCTGCTGCGTGCCGGCGCGGACGGCGATGCGGACGGCGGCGTAGACGGCGGGCGTCCTGAGTTCTGGGCGGGGCTGGGCGGGGCGACGGGGCGGCGACGGCCCACGCGGCGTCGCGTCGCCGGACCCTTATCCCGCTCTCCCACGATTCGCGCCCGCCGTCGTAGCGTGACGACATCCTGCTACTCGATCGGTCACATAGACGGCGTGAGGAGACGATCGAGCCGGGCATGGATCTCGGCAACGACCTGGGTGAAAAACGCTCATTTGCGGTTCTTATGGGTTTCGATCCGCCTCTGCTGCTTGGTCGCGCGATGAGCGTCTTGCCAGCGTGGAGAGGTTCCCGCACCCCGCCGAAAGACGATCCGTCATGCCCGTCGCCCCTTCCTCTCCCAGCCAGGCCCTCACACGTCTGGGCATCGTGCTGCCCGCGCCGCGCGCGCCCCGGTTCTCCTACCGGTCGGTCGTCGTGGACGGCGGTCTCGCCTACGTCTCCGGCGCGCTCGCGATCGACGCGGACTCCGGCGGGCTGGCCTTCCGCGGACGGCTCGGAGAGGACCTCGACGCCGACGCCGGGCGGTCATCCGCCAGGCAGGCGGCGGTCTCGCTCCTCGGGTCGTTGCACCACGCGGTCGGCGGCCTGGACCGTGTCGAAGGCTTCGTGAAGCTCGTCGGCTTCGTCCGCTCCACTCCGGACTTCGGCGAGCAGCCCTTCGTGGTGGACGGCGCCAGCGATCTGCTCGGAGACGTCTTCGGCCGGGATCGGCTTCCCGCGCGAAGCGCGATCGGCGTGGCCGCCCTGCCCGGCCAGGGCAGCGTCGAGCTCGAAGGCGTGGCACGGCTCCGACGCGACTGATCCTCCCCTCCCCGCACCAGATAGGACACAGCACATGACACACAGAACCCCACGCCCCCGCAACAGACGTCTCGGCCTCGTCGCGGTCGTCCTGACGACGACGGCCGCCCTCGCCGGATGCGCGGGGACCGCCTCCGACACCGCGTCGAGCGACGGGCTCGAGCCCGTGAGCGGCGGGGACTGGATCCAGGCGGTCTCGAGCATCCCCGACTGCCTCGACATCAGCCAGGGCAACGCCCCGATCCACCCCGGACAGAGCGTCGTGGACAACCTGTTCGATCAAGACCCGGTCACCGGTGAGGTGCTCCCCTGGCTGGCCGAGAGCTACGAGGTCTCGGACGACGGGACGAGCTTCACCTTCCATCTGAAGGACGGAGTGACCTTCAGCGACGGCGAGGAGTTCGACGCCGAGGCCGTGAAGCTCAACTTCGACGGGGCCGTCGCGGCGGGCGAGGTGGGCAAGGCGCCGTTGGCTGCCGCCTATCTGCTGTACTACGAGGGCTCCACGGTCATCGACGAGCTCACCCTGCAGGTGGACTTCTCCGAGCCGAAGGCGAGCTTCATCCAGGCGCTGGCCGACAAGCCTCTCGGGATCATCGCGCCCGCGAGCCTCGAGAAGTCCTACGAGGAGCGCTGCGCGGAGGGGGTCATCGGCTCCGGCCCGTTCGTGATCGGCGAGGTCGTCGCCGGGCAGTCGGTCACGATCGATCGGCGTGAGGGATACGCCTGGGCGTCCCCGCTGGCCAGCAACAAGGGAGAGGCCTATCTCGACACGGTCACCTTCCAGCTGGTCTCCGAGGCGAGCGTGATCACGGGAGGTCTCCTGTCGGGACAGATCAACAGTGCGAGCGTCCCGGCATCGGGGGCGGAGGAGATCGTGGCCGCGGGGCTCGAGACCCAGCAGCAGGTCTCGGGCGGGCTCCCGCTGACGCTGTTCCTGAACCTCAGCAACCCCCTGCTGGCAGATGACGCCGTCCGTCAGGCGCTGAACATCGGCACCGACCGGGAAGAGTTCAACGAGGTCGTCGGAAGCCGCTTCACGACCGTCGCCACGAGCGTGCTCTCTCCCAACGTCCCCGGGTACGAGGACCTCAGCGATCTGCTCGCCTACGACCCGGACACGGCCATCGCCGGGTTGGAGGACGCCGGCTGGGAGCTCGGTGACGACGGCGTGCGCACCCGGGACGGCGAACGTCTCAGCTTCGAGGTCGAGTTCGTCGGGACCAGCCCCGCGTTCGAGGCGCTGCAGCAGCAGTGGGCGGAGCTGGGCATCGAGCTGGTGCTCACCCCCGTCACGCAGGCCGAGCTGACCGAGTGGACCGCGGGCAGCGACTGGGACATCATCTACAGCTCGTTGAGCCGCACCGATCCGGACGTGCTCCTGTCCGTGCTGGACCCGGACTACAGCACCCGCGCGGCGCTCTGGCCCGACTTCTACCCGGAGCTGCTGGAGGACATCCGGCTCCAGTCGACGCTCACGGACGAGGACGAGCGCGCGGCGCTCGTGGCCGAGATCCAGGAGGACATCATCTCCAACGCCTATCAGATCCCGTTGATCGACAACGGGGGAGCGTGGGCGGAGTCGGAGGGCTCCCACGGCCTGTTCCTGAGCTCGATCTCCAAGCCGTTCTTCTTCGACGCCTGGATCGAGCAGTCCGCGCAGTGACGCAAGGGCGGG
>JASGDW010000144.1:0-2522 GCA_047606965.1 Microbacterium sp. | reverse complement strand
CGTGGCCGTCGAGCTTGAGGCCTGCGTCGATGCCCTTCTGCTTCTCGTCGTCACTGCGCGGCCAGAGCCGACCCTGGATGTGGCCGCCGAGCGCCTTGATGGCGCAGGCGGTGACGATACCCTCGGGGCTGCCGCCGATGCCGATGCACATGTCGGTGCGCGCGTTGTACCGGGCGGCGTTGATGCCGCCGGCCACGTCGCCGTCGCTCATGAGGCGCGTGCCGGCACCGGCGTCCCGGATCTCCTGGATCAGCTGCGCATGACGCGGGCGGTTCAGCACCGACACCACCAGCTCGTCGACGGGCTTGCCGAGCGCCTTCGCGAGCCGCCGGACGTTCTCGGCGACGGGGAGGCGGATGTCCACGACCCCGACCCCCGCGGGACCTGTGACGATCTTGTCCATGTAGAAGACGCTGGACGCGTCGAGCATCGTGCCGCGGTCCGAGACCGCGAGGACCGAGAGGGCGTTGTTGCGTCCCTCGGCGGTCAGCGTGGTGCCGTCGATCGGGTCGACCGCGATGTCGCACTGCGGACCGCGTCCGGTGCCGACGTGCTCGCCGTTGAACAGCATCGGCGCGTTGTCCTTCTCGCCCTCGCCGATGACGATCACGCCGTCGAAGTTGACGGTGGTCAGGAAGGCGCGCATCGCGTCGACCGCCGCGCCGTCGGCGAGCTCCTTCTGGCCGCGGCCGATGAACGGCACCGAGCGGATCGCGGCGGCCTCCGTGGCCCGGACGAGCTCGAGAGCGAGGTTGCGGTCGGGATGCAGCGGGCTCATGTCCGCGGTCAGGCTCACCATGTCCTCATGCTATCGGCCAGCGAACGTTTCCCTCCGTCGGCCGGGCCGTCTCACACCGCCCGCTTCGCTAGAGTGACCGTGGAGACCACGACCTCGAAGGAGCCGACCATGCCCGTCGCCACCCCCGACCAGTACGCCGAGATGCTGGACCGCGCGAAGGCCGGCGGCTTCGCGTATCCCGCGATCAACGTGTCGAGCTCGCAGACCATCAACGCGGTTCTGCAGGGGCTGACGGAGGCCGGCTCCGACGGCATCCTGCAGGTCACCACCGGCGGCGCGGACTACTTCGCCGGTCACACCGTGAAGGCGCGGGCCACCGGCGCGCTGGCGATGGCCCGGTACGTCACCGAGGTCGCCAAGAACTATCCGGTCACGGTGGCCCTGCACACCGACCACTGCCCCAAGCCGGCCCTCGACGACTTCGTGCTCCCGCTGATCGCCGCCTCCGAAGAGGTCGTGAAAGCCGGCGGCGAGCCGATCTTCCAGTCGCACATGTGGGACGGGTCGGCGGTGCCCCTGGCCGAGAACATCGAGATCGCCGGGGAGCTGCTCCCCCGCATCAAGAACATCGACGCGATCCTCGAGGTCGAGATCGGCGTCGTCGGCGGCGAGGAGGACGGCGTCAAGCACGAGGGCACCAACGACGCGCTGTACACGACCACCGGCGACGTGGCGCAGGTCGTCGAGGCCCTGGGCCTGGGCGAGAACGGCCGCTGGATCGCGGCGCTCACCTTCGGCAACGTGCACGGCGTCTACAAGCCCGGCAACGTGAAGCTGCGCCCGGAGCTGCTGGGCGAGATCCAGGAGGGCATCGCCGCGAAGTTCGGCACCGGCCCGAAGCCCCTCGACCTGGTCTTCCACGGCGGCAGCGGCTCGTCCGACGCCGAGATCGCCGAGGCCGTCGCCAACGGCGTCGTCAAGATGAACATCGACACCGACACCCAGTACGCCTTCACGCGCTCGGTCGCCGGCTTCATGTTCGGCAACTACGACGGCGTGCTCAAGGTCGACGGCGAGGTGGGCAACAAGAAGGCCTACGACCCGCGGGCCTGGGGCAAGGTCGCGGAGTCGGCGATGGCGGCGCGCGTCGTCGCGGCAACCCAGCAGCTGGGCTCCCACGGCAAGAGCCAGAGCTGACACAGCTCTCGCAGACGAGAGCGCCCCGGGTCTCGGCTCGGGGCGCTCTCGTCTGCGGGCCTGGCACTCGCACGCTGATCAAAAGACAGGACGGATGCCGCCGGGCGCCGCCGCGCCTCAGCGTGTCGCACCCGCCGACGCGAGACGTCCTGTCTTTTGCGCAGCAGCGGAAGTGGATCCTGCGCGGCAGCGGGAGCGGGAGAGGGAGAGGGCGCGGGCCCGTCCCGATCAGCCGGCGAAGGTGTGTTCCAACGCCGCCCAGACGGTCGGGTCGGCGATCAGCGGCACGACCAGGAGCATCGACGAAATCACGTTGCACAGGACGCCGGCGGCCAGCGGGATCCAGAAGCTGACGTGGCGCGCCCGCAGGCTCAGCCAGGACGCCGCGGCCGCCGCGATCCAGCCGACGCCGAGCACGAGGGACGCCGCGATGCCCCAGCCGCGGCCGGCCGACGGGTCGGCGAGGGAGGCGTCGACCCCGAGGGTCGACAGCAGGTTCGCGGCGAACGTGCCGTAGTCGGCGACCGTCGGGATCGTGGTCAGCACGGTGAACAGCCCGTATCCGAGCAGGCCCAGCGTGAGGATG
>JASGDW010000143.1:0-7045 GCA_047606965.1 Microbacterium sp. | reverse complement strand
GGCCGCCGTCTCCGGCCTGCGCCGCCCGGCCGAGGGCGAGACGCACCGCATCCGGCTCGTCGTCGACGATCACGCCGGCGGCCCCCTCCTCGACGGCGCGGCGGGCGTCCGCCGCCCCGGCGTCGACGAAGACCGGCCGGCCGTCGGCGGCGGCCCTCGCGCGGGCGGTGCCGGCGGCGTCCGTCACCAGCACGTCGGCGTCGGCGGACTCGTCCGGCGCCGCGGGATCGAAGCGCTGCAGCACGACCGGCAGGTCGTCCTGGTCGACCGGGGTCTGCAGGGGGCCCGCCACGCGGTGACGGCCGCTCTGGTCGACGCGGCGCAGCTGCCGGACGTCGACGAACGTGCGCGTCTCGTGATCGCCGACGATGCTCGTGCGCGGCCACGACTGCCAGAGCAGATGCAGCGCGTCCACACCGTCACGGTCACCGGCACCGCCCGGGCGCAGCAGCAGCCCGGGCGCCCGCCCGGCGAGGGCCTGCAGCGAGGCGACGCGTCGGGCCAGGTTGTAGGGGAAGTCGTGCGCGAAGCCGGCCTCGATCACGAAGCCGAGCCGCGGATGCCGGGAGCCGAGGAAGGCGGCGACGGTGCTCGGGTCCGCGTCACCGGTCGCGGACCCGAGCACGATCGCGTCGACGCCTCCGGCGTCCCCCAGCGCGCGCAGCGCCGCCGCTCCCGACGCGCTCAGCGCGGTCGCCGCGTCGACGCGGACCAGGACGCGGGCGCCGGCCCTCACGTGCCCGCCGCGGCGACCCGGTCGAGGGCCTGCCGCAGGTCGGCGATCAGATCGTCGGCGGTCTCGATGCCCACCGAGAGCCGGATGAGACCGGGATGGATGCCGAGCCGCGCCCGCAGCTGCGGGCTGAACGAGACGTGCGTCGTGGTCGCGGGATGCAGCGCCATCGAACGCAGGTCGCCGATGTTCGTCATCCGCGAGAACACCCGCAGGCCGTCGTAGAAGGCGGTCGCGCCCTCCTGCCCGCCGCGCACGGTGAACGCGAACACCGCGCCGGGGCGGCCGCCGTAGACCCGCTGCGCGACCTCGTGGTCCGGATGACCGGGCAGACCCGCGTAGTCGACCGACTCGACCTCGCTCTGGCGGTCGAGCCACTCGGCGACCACCCGCGCGTTCTCGACGTGCTTCTCCATGCGCAGCGAGAGCGTCTCGATCCCCTGCTGCAGCAGGAAGGCGTTCAGCGGCGACAGGGCCGGCCCGGTGTTGTTGACGACGGCGCCGCGGGCGGCCTCCTCGAAGGCGTGCGCCACGCCGTAGCGCTCCAGGAACGACGGCAGACCGGATGCCGGCCGCTCGGTGATGAGGCCGAAGCGGCGCGGCGACGCCTCCCAGTCGAACGTGCCGCCGTCGACGATGGCGCCGGCCAGGACGGCACCGTGGCCGGCGAGGAACTTCGTCGCGGAGTGCACCACGATGCTGGCGCCGTCCTCGAGGGGGCGGGTCAGATAGGGCGTGGCGACCGTGTTGTCGACCACGAGCGGCACGCCGGCGTCGCGTGCGACGGCGGCGACGGCGGCGATGTCGACCACGTCGTTCTTCGGGTTCGGGATCGTCTCGGTGAAGATCGCCTTCGTCTCGGGGCGGATCGTACGGGCCCACTCGTCCGGGTCGCGCCAGTCCCAGACGTAGTCGACGTCGATGCCGGCGCGCGCGAGCACGCCGTCGAACAGGATGCGGGTGCCGCTGTAGATGCTGGCGGTGGAGACGAAGTGGTCGCCGGAGGCCAGGATCGTCAGCAGCGTCGAGGTGATGGCCGCGGCGCCCGAGCCGACCGCGATCGCCCCCGCGCCGCCCTCCAGCGACGCGATCCGGCGCTCCGCGACGGCGTTCGTGGGGTTCACGCTGCGCGAGTAGAGCTGGCCCGGCGTCGTGCCGGTGAAGCGCTCGAAGGCGTGCTCCAGCGAGTCGAACCGGAACGCGTTGCCCAGGTACACCGGGGTGATCCGCGCGTTGTAGGACAGGTCCTCCGCCTCCCCGGCGTGCACCTGCCGGGTGTCGAACCCGTAGCCGGACCAGTCGTACTCGGGCGGGGTGGCATCCGTCCCGGTCATGCCCGCACCACCGCGTTCACGAGGGGGACGACCTGCTCGGCGAAGCGCTCCAGCTCGCCCAGGGCGGGGGAGAACTGCAGCAGCAGGGTGTCCACGCCGATCTCCTGGTAGGCGAGGATCCGCTCGGCGACCTGCTCCGGGGTGCCGATCAGCTCGGGGCGCAGGCCGCGGTTGGACACCGAGTACTCGCGCAGGCTGATCTCGACGTCCAGCTGCGACTTGGTCACGAAGTCCCGGTAGGAGTGGTACGCCGCGCCGGTGCGGACGTCGGTGATCCGCTCGAGCTCGGCCCGAGCCTCCTCCTCGGTGTCGCGCACGATGGGATAGGCGGCCATCCCGAAGGCCTGGAACGGCGGCAGACCGGCGCGTTCGCGTCGCGCCCGCATATCGCCGATCTTCTCGCGCAGCTCCTCCGGGGTGCCGCCGTGGGTGAGGTAGGCGTCCGCGAAGCCCGCGATCGCCGTGCGGCCGGCATCGCTCTCGCCGCCGGCGTAGATCCGCGGCAGCACGGCGGGCGCGGGCGCGAGATGCGTGCCCGCGAACGAGTAGTGCGCGCCGTCGTAGTCGAAGGGGGTGCGCGTCCACAGGCCTCGGAGCACGTCCACGTACTCGCGGGTGATGGCGTAGCGGTCGTCGTGGTCGGCGAAGGAGACCCCGTACTGACGCGCCTCCTCGGCCCACCACGCCGAGACCACATTGAGGGTGAACCGGCCCTGCGAGATGTCCTGGATCGTCGCCGCCTGCTTCGCCGCGAGCGCCGGCGGGTGGTAGCTCGGGCGCACCGCCGCCATGATCTCCAGCCGCTCGGTCACCGCCGCGAGCGCCGCCGAGACGGTCCACGCGTCGAGGGCCGGGCCGTCGGGGCCCTTGATGTCGTTGAGGTTCAGCTCGGGCACGAGCGTCAGGTCGAAGCCGCCGCGCTCGGCGGCGCGCGCGATCCGGGCCAGATGCGCGAAGGACGCGGGGGTCTGCTCGTCCGCGACGTTGCGCAGCCATCCGCCGAAGATGGGGGTCCAGTAACCGAATCTCATGCCGTGCCTCACCGTGCGACGGCGTACGACTCGGCCAGTCGGCGCTGCAGGAGGCGCGCCACCGCGGACGCCGCCGAGGCGCCGCCGTCGTTCTCGACGTCGGGGTTGTAGTTGGTGTTCGTGTTGATGTCGTAGGGCACCGTCCGGCCGTCGGCGGTCTCGATGAACTCGACCCCGGCCACGTCGATGCGGTGCGTGCGCAGGAACGCCGCGAGGGCGGCGATCAGCGGATGGTCCGCGGTGATCTCGGGGCGCCGGGCGAACGGGATCCCAGCGGCGTCGGGCACGGCGCAGGCCTCGGCCGGGCACAGCTCGAAGCTCCCCGCCGAGGTGTCCACGCGCACGGCGTAGACCAGCTCGCCGCCGACGAACTCGGCGCGGGTGATGAACGGCGCCGCGGCGGGCAGGTACTCCTGCAGCAGCAGGACGCCGTCGGCCGGCGCCTCGGACTCCCCCGAGGCCAGGTGCGCGTCGAACTGCTCGTACGAGTCGAAGCGGCGCACCCCCAGCCCCTTGCCGCCCTGGTTGTGCTTGGTGATGAACGGCAGCGGCAGTTCGCGCGCACGGGCCGGCAGATCGGCCTCGCCGAAGACCGCGACGGTGCGGGGCACGTCGAAGCCGGCCCGGCGCAGCGCGACGTACTGCGCGACCTTGCTGACCTCGAGCTCGGCGACCGCGCTCCCGTTGACGACGGGGCGGCCCGCCGCCTCGGCCCAGCGCAGCACGGCGCGCGCCTGCTCCTTCGCGCGCGGGGCGCCACGGGTGTGCGCGGACGCGCTCAGACGCGACCAGAACACGCCCTCCGGCGGATCCTGCGTGAGATCGAACGACCCCCCGGTGAGCGACCACTCGCGGTGCGGCACCCCTGCGGTCTCCAGCGCGGCCGCGAGCGGCGGGATCCACTCGGGGTTGTCGTGGAGGACGTAGACCGCGGGTCCGTCCGCGTGATCGAGAGCCATGCATCCGAGGCTACGGGCCGCGGGGCGCGCATGGCGACGTCGCCGTCAACGGGCGTAACCCCGCGTCTGGGAGCCGCCGATGCGGCGGCGACCGTCCGCATGTGAAGAGGCCGTCCGGTTTCGTGGACGCGGGGCCGAGCCTGTAACATTTCGTCACGCAACGAGTTCCGCGACGGCAGATCAGATCACGACACACACGGGAGACCGACGTGGACACGATGGAGATGATGAAGTCCATGTCCATGGGCGACATGCCTATGGACATGGGTGCGATGCAGGAGTGCATGCAGGCCATGAACTCCTGTTCGATGGCAGCGACGATGTGCGCGACCAGCGACATGGGCATGGGCATGGAGATGGCCAGGTGCTGCGCCATGTGCTCGAACATGGCCGACATGGCCGACGCCTGCATGCGCATGATGATGCGCCCGATGGGCATGGACACGGAGATGATGCAGGCGATGATGGGCGCCTGCATGATGATGGGGAAGGCGTGCGCGGCCGAGTGCCGGATGCACGCCGAGGACAGCGAGATGTGCCGCTACTGCGCCATGGCGTGCGACGACATGGCGGCCAAGTGCGAGGCCGTCATGGCCTCCATGGCGGCCTGACGCGCCGCCGGCGCGAACTGTCCCCTCGGGCAGATCAGGCGGAAGGCCGCGCGGTGACCTCTGAGCGTCCCGCGTAGAGCACTTCCGCGACCGGGTGGTAGGCCACCGGTTCTCCCGCAACGAGTTCCACGGCAGGGCCTACCACCCGGATCGTCGTGGTCGCGCCGTCCAGCCAGGCGACGACCAGAAGCTCATCGTTCGTCTCGATGACGACGCCGTCTCGCCAGGAGGAGGGGGTCGCCGCAGCCATCACGCGCTGGATCGGCAGAATGGTCGACGTGGTACGCGCGGACATGGGCTTCACCTGCTCTCGGACGGGACGATGCCGCCACGCTACGGGAGTCCCCGCGGGGGCGGCGGCCCTCCGTAGCGGGACGTAACATCCGGCCCGCCTCAGGCGAAGGTGGCGTCGAGCGCGGCGAGCAGATCGGCCTCGAGGTCGCCGGGGTCCTCGAGCCCGACCGAGAAGCGCAGGTGCCCGTACCGGCGGAACTCCTCCGGGTAGGCCGCCACCCGCGGGCCGCCGGTGCCCACGTGCACGATGAGCGACTCGTCGTGGCCGAGGGAGACGGCCGAGGTGATGATCCGCAGCGCCGAGACGAACCGGTTCTGCGCCTCGGCGTCGCCGGCCACGGCGAAGGCCATCACGGCGCCGTAGCCGCGGCCGCCGAACTGGCGCGTCGCCAGCGCGTGCTGCGGGTGCGAGGCCAGGCCGGGGTAGGCGACGTAGGCGACCCGCGGGTCCGCGTCGAGCACGCGCGCGAGCCGCGCCGCCGTCTCCTGGTGCTGGCGCAGCCGCAGCGGCAGCGTGATCGAGCCGCGCTGGACCAGCCACGCGTTGAACGGCGAGATGACCCCGCCCACGTCGACCATCGCATCGGCCTTGATCCGTGCGATGAGCTCGCGCCGGCCGATGACCGCGCCGCCCATCGCGTCGCCGTGGCCGTTGATGTACTTGGTCAGCGAGTGCACGACGAGGTCGGCGCCGTCGGCGAGCGGGCGGTACAGCGGCGGCGGTGTGAAGGTGGAGTCCACCGACAGCAGCGCGCCGGCCGCGTGCGCGACCCGGGCCGCCCCGGCGATGTCGGCGACCTTCGTGGTCGGGTTGCCGATGGCCTCCAGATGCACGAGCCGGGTCGTGTCGCGGATCGCCGCGGCGACCGCATCCGGGTCCGACGCGTCGACGAACGTCGCCTGGATGCCGTACTTCTCTGGCAGCAGCTCCGCGAACAGCCGCCAGGACGCCTCGTAGGTGACGTCCGCGACGACGACGTGGTCGCCGGCGCGCAGGAAGGTGAAGAACACCGCGTGCAGGGCGGCGACCCCGGAGGCGAGGGCCACGGCGTCCTCGCCTCCCTCCAGCGCCGCCAGCTTGGCCTGCAGCGCGAGCTGGTTCACCCCCGAGTTGCGCGTGTACAGCGGCACCTCGGTGCCCGACCAGCTCATCGCGGACGGATCGTCGGGCAGCGCGTAGGAGTTCGCCATGACGATGGGAGTGCGCAGGGCCCCCGTGCCCGGATCGATGGCGTTGCCGGCGTGGACGGCCTGAGTGGCGAAGGCGAGGGAGGCGGCGTCGTGTTTGTCGGGGCGGTGGGGCATGCCCTCGACGCTACGCAATGCGTGTTACGGCACTCGGAGATGTTACGAGATTCGGATCGGATGCCGCGAAAACCTCCGAATCCCGTCACATCTCCGAATCCCATCGCGCGGCCGCGCCGCCGAAGAGCGCGGTACGGTTGGTGCGGCGGCGCCCGCTCGCGGCTGTCGCCGACCCGCCATGACAGACCCCGCCTCCCCTCCTCCCGTGCTCGACGGCCCGGTGCTCGTCGTGGGCGCCGGGCGCATGGGCCACGCCCTGGTCGCAGCCCTCGACGCCGTCGGCGTGCCCGTGCTCGGGCCGGCCGGGCGGGGCGAGCGCGGGGCGGATGCCGGGATCGTCCTGCTGGCGGTGCCGGATGCGGCGATCCAGGCCGCCGCGTCCGCCCTCGCCCCGGGCCGGCTGGTCGGCCACCTCTCGGGCGCGCAGACCCTCGCGCCGCTCGCGCCGCACGAGGCGTTCAGCATCCACCCGTTGACGACGGTGACCGGCGACCCGGCCCCGTTCGCCGGCGCCGCCGCCGCGCTCGCCGCCGACACGCCACGCGCACGGGCCGCCGCCGAGTCCCTCGCCGCGGCACTCGGCCTGCGCGCGATCTCTGTGCGCGACGAGGACCGGACGGCCTATCACGCCGCGGCGTCGATCGCCGCGAACTTCCTCGTGACCCTGGAGGACCTCGCCGAGCGGCTCGCCGGCACCGCGGGCGTCGACCGGGCGGCGCTCGTGCCGCTCGTGCGCGCGGCGGTCGAGAACTGGGCCGTGCACGGCGGCGCGCGGGCG